>JAGAUM010000197.1 GCA_017620795.1 Clostridia bacterium | reverse complement strand
TTTTTGTGCCGCCTTTTATAAGACCGACCATCACTGGAACGGGGTCGGTGCCCAGCGGGGGTATGAGGAAGTGGTGCAGTTCTTGGAACCAACTGCCATCCCCATGATGCCCATTGAAGAAGTGACTTTAAAACAACCCTTTTCGGGTTCCAAAGCCCAAGGCAAAGAGACTTCGGGTTTTTCAGAGTCCTTTACTGCTTACCGTTATAGCCACTGTCCCATGGACGTTATCGTTCACGGTCAGCCGATGGCAGATTATGGCATGCAGGAGGAGTACTTAAACGGTCTGGAGGATGAGGTCAGCTATGGCTTGTTCTACGGCATCGACTGGGGCGAGATTGTGTTTGACACCCACCGCCCTGATTTGGAAAGTGTTCTGTTGATTGGTGAGTCTTATGACAATGCTATTTTAAAACTCCTTGCCAACCATTTTGATAAGACTGTGTCTGTTGACCTTCGTTATTATGAGCCTTATATGAAAAAGCCCTTCTCGCTGAAAGAAACGATGGAGGCGTATGAGATTGACAAAGTCCTGTTGATTGGAAACATCGATTTCTTCATCGCAGACGACTTTATCCTGGAGGAATAACGATGGTCTTTAGTAGCTTAAACTTCATCTACTTCTTTTTCCCGATTACCATTCTGCTTTACTTTTTGTGGAACAATCGGGTCTACCGCAACACCGTGTTGCTCCTGGCTTCGATTCTGTTTTATTCCTGGGGCGAGCCGAAGCTGGTTCTGTTAATGATGCTGGCAACCTTTGTTGCGTACATCGGCGGACTGTTCATTGAACGCTTCCGCAACAAAGGACAACCGACGGCACAGAAGGTCGCTTTTATCGTTACCACCATTCTGTTAACGGGCAACCTCTTTTTCTTTAAGTACTTTAACTTCACCTTGGAGAATTTCCAAGCCCTGTTTGGCACAAAGTGGGCCGTTCCGTCCATTGCGTTGCCCATCGGCATCAGCTTTTACACCTTCCAGATTCTGTCCTATGTCATTGATCTCCATTGGAATCGGGTCGGGGTGCAAAAGAACTTCTTTTACTTAATGCTTTATTTGTGCTTCTTCCCCCAACTGATTGCAGGCCCCATTGTTCGTTACCAAACGGTCGAGAAAGAAATCCGCAACCGCTCGGAGAACTTGGATGAGATTGCAGAAGGCCTTAGACGCTTCGTGGTCGGTTTTGCCAAAAAGGTTATTATTGCCAACAATGTGGCACAGGTGGCAGAAATGGTCTATGCAGGGGACGCGGCAGTCTATGGCACGCTCCTTTACTGGTTGGCGGCCATTGCTTATGCCTTGCAGATTTACTTCGACTTTTCAGGGTATAGTGACATGGCAATCGGCTTGGGTAAGATGTTTGGTTTCCACTTCTTAGAAAACTTCAACTACCCCTATATTGCCACATCCATTACCGATTTCTGGAGGCGGTGGCATATTTCCCTGTCCAGCTGGTTTCGGGATTACATCTATATCCCCTTGGGTGGCAATCGGGTCAGTCGCTTAAGATTCATCTTAAACATCCTGATTGTCTGGTCGGTGACAGGTTTCTGGCACGGCGCACAATGGAATTTTGTCCTTTGGGGGCTTTATTACGGCCTGCTCTTATTACTGGAAAAACTGGTCTTGGGCAAGGCCTTGGAAAAGCTTCCCAAGCTTTTGCGTTGGGCATACGCTATGTTCTTTGTGCTCATCGGTTGGGTCCTCTTTAATCTGACCGACTTTACACAGATGTCTTTTGCCCTTCAAATGATGTTTAAGGGAGTGCCCACCGATTGGGTCGGTGTCATCTCCGCCAACTCCAATATCCTTTATGCCCTGCTCTTTATGCCTCTTGGCATCTTGTGTATGTTCCCCTGGGCAAAAAAATTCCCTAAACCCCAATCGGCAGGACTGACCCTTGTGTACAACGTTGGCGCATTGGCACTCTTTGCTCTGTGTCTGGTCTTTATCTTCAGCTCTACCTACAACCCCTTTATTTATTTTAGATTCTAAAAAAGCACCCCGTGTGGGGTGCTTTTTTAAACGCCTTGTTTTTTATATTGGGATGGGGTCATACCGAAATGCTTTTTAAACAGTGCCGTCAGGTAGTTGGGGGAGGAAAAGTTCAGTTTTTCTGCCGCTTCAATGACCGACATCCCTGAAGAGAGCATACGCGCCGCCTCGTTCATACGGATGGTGTTATAATAGGTCTTGGGGCTGACACCGGCATAACGCTTAAACAGGCTTTTAATGTAGCTGACGCTTAAGTAGGTCTTTTTCGCAAAATCTTCTAGTGTGAAGTTATACCACGCATCTTCATGCATGGTACGGATGACCTTTTGGTATGCCAATGCCCCGGTGGTATTGGACAACCGTTCTTCTGTCTTTTTTTTGCGGCATAAAGAAAGGATAAATCCTGACAACTGCTCGGCGGCTTCCTGACCCAAAAGGGGATCGCTTTTTTCATCGGTGATATAGCGGTCTGCCATGCGGAAGATGCGGAAGAAGGTTTCTTTTTCATCTGCGTTTAAGGGAAACACCCCTTCGTGAAGCAACGGGGGCATCTCTCCCTCGTGACGGAAGGAAAGTTGCACAACCCGAGGGGTTACGTGGGGGTCTGTGCGGTTGCAGTGGAACTCCATAGGCGCATGGAAGAGCAAATCCCCCTCGTTTAAAAGGCAGATTTTTTCGTCCCTTGTGACCTCGAAAGTGCCACTGTCGCAGTAGACCATTTCGATGTAGTTATGGCTTTCCCCTTCGAAGAAATAATCCGCTTCAAAAACGCGGTCAAAAGAAATAATAAAGGATGTAATACGGAATTGGGGTGTAATTGGCCGTTCCATGGCTCCTCCAGTGTCTTAAATTATAGGTTTTGCATCTTTTTGGGGGTTGAAATATAATTTTCAGCTTGTATAATGAGAGTATCACAAAGTATTGTGTGAGTCAACAAGTTTTTTGGAGGGAAAGACATGAAAGAGAAAATCAAGATCGGCTATATCGGCTGTGGCACCCGTGGCTGCTGGGTATTAGAGGGTTGCCTCCGTCACATGAAGGACGTAGAATTTCCCATTATTTGCGATATCCGCGACAAGGGGATGGACTGCGCTACCAATCTTTTGACTGAGGTTGGCAGACCGGCTCCCAAGCGTACTTATAACTATGAAGAGGTGTTAAAAGACCCTGAAATTGATGCGGTCATGATTATGACCGGTTGGGAAAATCGTGCTGAAATGGCTGCCAAATCCCTTCGTGCAGGAAAGTATACTGCCATCGAAGTAGGTTGTGCCTTTGATCTTTCTGAGTGCTTCCATTTGTTAGAAGCCTATGAAGAAACTAAGGTTCCT
>JAGAUM010000196.1 GCA_017620795.1 Clostridia bacterium | reverse complement strand
TCGTGCTGCCAGAGAACAGATTGCCTCTTTTGCAGGGGTACTGCCCAAGGAAATCATCTTTACCTCGGGCGGAACGGAGTCTAATAACACTGCCATCTTCGGCGCCTGCCATCTGATGCGCCACCGTGGCAGAAAAATCATCACTTTAGCTACCGAGCATCCGTCGGTTCTGCGCTGTGTCGAACAGTTGGAACAGGAGGGGTACGAGGTTTTATACATCCCCGTAGACGCTTTCGGACGCCCCGATTTGGCGGAGTTCGAAAAAATGCTGACCCCCGATGTGGCACTGGTCACCTGCGCCCATGTAAACAGCGAGCTGGGCACCATTACTCCCGTGGCAGAGATGCGAAAGCTCTTAAAACGTCACAAATGCCCTGCCATTTTCCATATCGACGGCGTCCAGTCCTTTGCCCGTGCAGGGTTTTTAGAAGCCGTTTCGGCGGGAGACTTGATCAGCTTCTCGGGGCATAAGATTCACGGTCCTAAGGGCATCGGCGGTCTGGTTGTCAAAAACGGCATCAAGCTGCCACCCCGTATGTTGGGTGGTGGTCAGGAGCAGGGACTTCGATCGGGCACCGAGAATGTGCCCGGGATTTTAGGTCTTGCGGAAGCCTGCCGCATCTGGAAAGAAGAGGGCGAGGAGAAAATCGCCCATATCCGTTCTTTAAAAGACGCTCTTTATGCCGCTTTGTGTCAGCGGATTCCGTCCTTGCTTTGTAATTCCCCCGAGGACGGGGCACCTTATATCTTAAACTGCTCTTTTTTAGGCACCAAGTCCGAAGTGCTGATTCGCTTGTTGGAGCAGGAGGGCATCTTTGTCTCCCCCGGCTCGGCATGCTCGTCTAAAAGCGGCGCCATCAGCCATGTTTTAAAGGCGGTGGGGATGGACAAGAAACGTGCGGACAGCGCCCTGCGATTCAGTCTGTCCGATACCAATACCCCAGAGGAAATCGAGCCTGTAGCCGATGCGGTCTTTCGGGCGGTTTCCTTCATGACGAAAGGAAAATAACATGGACGAACTCTTTTTGGTCAAGTACGGCGAAATTATTTTAAAAGGCTTAAACCGCCCCGTGTTTGAGAGCAAGCTGGTGCAAAACATCCGCCAAAAGCTCAAGGGCTTGGGGGCTTTTGACATTCACCGCTGTCAGGCGGCGATTTATATCGAACCCACCGAGGAAGTGGACATGGACGCAGTGGAAGACCGTCTGAAAAAGACCTTCGGCATCGTCTCCATTTCCCGTGTTAAAAAAGCAGAAAAGACCATGGACGCCATTTTCGAGGCGGCGGTAGTACAGATGGACAAGGTCATGCGTGAGGGGTTGTCCTTTAAGGTGGAGACCAAGCGCTCGGACAAGAACTTCCCCATAAAATCCCCCGAAATTAGCCGTGAAATCGGCGGTCGGATTGCGGACCACTACCCCGAACTGATTGTAGACGTACACAACCCCGATGTGGAGCTGACCGTCGAGGTGCGTGAGACCCATGCCTATGTCTATACTGACAAGATTGCAGGGGCAGGCGGTATGCCTGTAGGCTGTAACGGCAAGGTGTCGTTGATGCTATCGGGCGGAATTGACAGTCCCGTTGCAGGGTATATGATGGCAAAGCGCGGACTGGCGCTGTCCGCCATCCATTTCTACAGCTACCCCTATACCAGTGAGCGTGCCCGTGAGAAGGTACTGGATTTAGCAGGAATTTTGGCAGGCTACTGCGGTCACATCGATGTGTATATCGTGCCCTTTACTGAGATTCAGTTGCAGATTCGGGATCATTGCCCCGAGGAGTACAGCACCCTGATTATGCGTCGCATCATGATGCGGATTGCAGAAAAAGTGGCGCGCAGCCACGGCGCTGATGCCCTGATTACAGGCGAGAGTCTGGGTCAGGTGGCAAGCCAGACCTTGCTGGCGTTAGGCGTCACCAACGAGGCGGTGAGCCTCCCTGTGTTCCGTCCGCTGATTGGCATGGATAAGGAAGAGATTATCAGCATCTCCCGTAAGATTGGGACTTTTGAGACCTCCATTCTGCCTTACGAAGATTGCTGCACCGTCTTTACGCCCAAGCATCCTGCCACCAAACCGAAGCTGGACAAGGTCGTTCTGTCCGAATCGAAGATTGTGGACTTAGACCGCCTGATTGACGAGGCAGTGGCTGGGGTCGAACGTGTCGGGGTGAACGGATGAACGCAGAAATTATTGCCGTTGGCACCGAGCTTTTATTAGGTGATATTTTAAATACCAATGCCCAGTACCTCTCCCAACAGCTTGCCGCATACGGCGTAGATGTGTATGGAGAATGTGTGGTGGGCGACCATCCTTCCCGCCTGCGTGAGGCGGTGAAGCTGGCACTCTCCCGTGCCGATTGGGTCTTTTTGACAGGGGGTCTTGGGCCCACTGCAGATGACCTGACCCGTGAAACGGTGGCAGAGCTTTGGGGACGGAAGCTGGTCTTTGACGAGACCATTTGGCAGAAGATTGCCGATTATTTCAAGACCCGTAAACGCACTCCCGTGGAAAGCAACCGTCGTCAAGCCATGGTGCCCGAGGGTGCAGCGGTCTTGAAAAATCGTTGTGGAACCGCTCCCGGCTTGCACTTAGAACAGGACGGACACCATATTATCCTGCTTCCCGGGCCACCCCATGAAATGCGTGATATGTTCGAGCATGAGGTCGTTCCCTTACTGGAAAAAGCCACCGGCTGTGTCCTGCGCTCTCGGGTGTTGAGAGTCTTTGGCATGGGCGAGTCGGAAGCGGCAGAGTGTGCAGGGGACTTAATGGACGGACAAAACCCCACCTTGGCACCCTACGCCAAGGATAACGAGATGATTTTCCGCATCACCGCCAAGGCAGAAACTGCCGAGCAGGCGGAGGCGATGATGAACCCCATAGAAACCGAATTGCGTAACCGTATCGGGGACGTGGTCTATGCCACGGGTGAGACCGATTTGCAGACGGTGGTCGTGGAAAAGCTTTTGCAAAAAGGCTTGTCGGTCGCCACGGCAGAGTCCTGCACCGCAGGTGGTTTGGCAGAAGCCATTACCGATGTGTCGGGTGCGTCGGATATTTTCAGAACGGGCATTGTTGCTTATCATAACGAAACCAAGGAACAACTTTTGGGTGTTCCTCATGAACTGTTAGAAACCCACGGCGCCGTCAGCCCTGAGGTGGCGCGTGCCATGGCAGAGGGGATTGCCCGCGTAGCAGGTGCGGATATCGGCATCGGCATTACGGGGATTGCAGGTCCCACAGGCGGAAGCCCCGAAAAACCCGTGGGCTTGGTCTATATCGGTGTCTGGTACAAAAATCAGGTCAAAGCCTTTGAGTTCCGCTTTGCAGGAACCCGTGCCCAGAACCGCAAATCCGCAGTCCGCAACGCTTTGAACTTAATTCGAAAAACGGTTGACGAACAGATGTTTTTATAGTATAATTGAATCAAAATACTAGGGGGGATTTTTTATGGCAGAAATGACAGACGAAAAAGCAAAAGCATTAAATATTGCACTGGCAAATTTGAAGAAGCATTATGGCGAGGGCGCAATCATGCGTCTGGGCGAAAATGCGACCATGGACATTGACGTCATCCCGACGGGTGCCTTGACCTTGGACTTGGCACTGGGAATCGGCGGATTACCCCGTGGTAGAATTATTGAGATTTACGGACCCGAATCTTCGGGTAAAACCACCGTCGCCCTCCATGCTATTGCAGAAGCACAGAAGCTGGGTGGCGAAGCGGTCTTTATCGACGTTGAGCATGCCCTGTCTCCGACCTATGCCGCCGCACTGGGTGTCAACACCGACAGCTTGTTGGTTTCCCAGCCCGACACGGGGGAGCAGGCACTGGAGATTGCCGACGCGCTGGTTCGTAGTAACGCAGTGGATATCGTGGTTATCGACTCGGTCGCTGCACTGGTTCCCCAAGCGGAACTGGACGGGGAGATGGGCAATAGCCAGATCGGTCAGCAGGCACGACTGATGTCCCACGCCTTAAGAAAATTAGCGGGTGTGGTTAACAAGACCAAGACCGTTGTTATCTTCATTAACCAGCTGCGTGAAAAAGTGGGTATTGTTTATGGCAATCCCGAGGTGACCCCTGGTGGCCGCGCCTTGAAGTTCTACGCCAGCGTACGTATCGACGTCCGTCGCATGGAATCCATTAAGACAGGCACCGACATTGCAGGCAACCGCACCCGCGCAAAAATCACCAAGAACAAGATGGCTCCGCCCTTTAAAGAGGCAGAGTTTGAC
>JAGAUM010000195.1 GCA_017620795.1 Clostridia bacterium | reverse complement strand
GAAAGGTGTTTGGATAGAGCGGAGCAATCCGCTCTTTTTTATTGAAATGCCAGGAAATGGGTGATATAATACAAGAAAAGGAGGTGGTATCGGTGAAAAAACAATGCAGAATTGTAATTTGTTCTTTGCTTTTCATTATGTTTGCCTTTAGTTTTCTTTTTTGTGTTTCTGCAAGTGCGGAAAAGGATGTCGTTGTTAATCTTCAAATTGATAACCCGATGATGTTGGTGAATGGTACAAGCTTGGAAATCGATACGGGTCGAGGAACGAAGCCGGTCGTTGTAGAAGGGCGTACTTTGGTACCGATTAGGGCAATCATTGAAGCATTTGATGGTGTTGTTGGTTGGGAAGAGGAAACACAATCGGTTCTTTTAACGATGGAGGAGGACAACATTCGCTTGATTATTGATAGCAATGTTGCTTTTCTTAACAATGAAGCACGAGTTTTGGATGTAGCGCCGACCGTTATTAACGGACGTACCATGTTACCAATACGTTTTGTGGCTGAAGGTTTTAATCTCGGCGTTGCTTGGGATGGAAAAACGCAAACCGTTTCAGTTATCCGAGATTTGTTTGATGAGGCGGAATATAATCGGCTGAAAAGCATACTTCCTGAGTATTCTGGAACGGCATATACTATGCTGAATGGAAATAAACCATTTTTTGAAAGTTATGAAATTATCTCTGGTTCTTTTGAATATTATAGCACGCTAGATGATTTGGGGCGATGCGATGTGTGCCAAGCATCGGTTGCCCGTGACACTATGCCTCAAGAAGAACGAGAAAGCATAGGTTCCATAACGCCGACCGGATGGATTAACGCTTCTTATGATGTTGTTAGTGGTGGATATCTCTATAACAGATGTCATTTGATTGGTTATCAACTAACTGGCGAGAATGCGAATGAGAGAAATTTGATTACAGGCACACGCTATCTTAATGTTGAAGGCATGCTTCCGTTTGAAAACCAAATTGCTGATTATGTAGAAAAAACGGGAAATCATGTTATGTATCGTTCTACTCCTGTTTTTGATGGAAACAATCTGGTTGCAGATGGTGTTCTTTTGGAAGCTTACTCCGTTGAGGATTTTGGAGCAGGACTCTCTTTTTGCGTTTATTGTTACAATGTTCAACCGTTGATACAGATCGATTACGCAACGGGAATGAGTGCTAAAGAAGGCGAGGATGCACCTCCGCAAGAGGAAAAAAGGGTTTATCGTACTCCCAGTGGGAAAAGGTATCATTACGATGCTGAATGTGGAGGAAAAAACGCATATGAAGTAACATTGGAAGTTGCTAAAAATGCGGGACTTACACCATGCTCGAAATGCGCGGAGTAGGAGTGAGGAAGATGCTGAATTGGTTCAACAAAAAAGAAGAGCCTGAAAAAGAATACTCTTTGACGGAAATCTGCGTCAGTTATATTTCGGTGCAGGAAGTATCTTATATTCCCAATCGGGTTGCCTATTATAAAACCCATGTGGACTTTTGCATTGAACGGATTTTTGGTGAAGAATTAGAGGAGTTTAATTTGTCCGTTGAACGGTCAGGAGAACGCTATCTGCCACTAAAGATTGACGATGCCCCGTTGTATTGGGATACGCAGGACAATAGCTTTCGTGTGTTCTTTTGCCCCGAAGGTGAGCCACAGCCCCTTTGTCCGCAAGTGCTTTTATACCCGAATGGCGTGATGACCATGGAAGAAGCCTTCGCCGAAGCATGGTTCAGCGAGGAGGCGCTCTCTTATGCAATGCATCGCGAAAACCTATATTCTTGGTATTGCCCCGATTTTTCTGCATCGCCCGTGGTGTTCGAACACCCGAAACTGTTTGAAGCCTTTTTGAAGGACTCGGACAGCGGTCTTTGTCCCCGCGATGTGATGATTGTCCGCAATCTTTCCACCCATACGCCTTGTTATTTGGAGAGGATGGGTATCACGGCGAATAATATTTTGGAAGCTTATAGTAAAAACATCAAAAAGACAACCGTATGACGGTTGTCTTTTTTGTTTTCTTATGGTATAATGAAAAACAAAGAAAGAAGGCGGAAACCATGATTAAAGCTTGTATTTTTGATTTGGACGGAACGCTGTCCAACACTTTGACTACCATTGCCTATTACTGCAATCAAACTTTAAACAAATTTGATTTACCTTCATTGCCCCAAGAACGTTATCGTTATCTGGTCGGAAACGGTGCGAGAATTCTGGTGGAGCGGATGGTGCGGGAAGCAGGTGGAGCAGAAGCTTTGATGGATACGATTTTCAAGGAGTACACCGAAGCTTATGAAAAAGAACCGCTTTACCTGACGGCACCCTATGAGGGGATTGTTGATTTATTAAAAGCATTGCGAGAACGCGGGATTTTAACCGCTGTACTGTCGAATAAGCCTCATGCTCCTGCTTGTGCGGTAGTGGATGCGTTGTTTGGTAAAGATGCTTTTGACTGTTGCTATGGTCAACGGGAGGGCGTGCCAATTAAGCCTGACCCGACCGCAGTGCTGGAAATTATGAAAGAGCTGGGTGTTACGGCAGAGGAGTGCTTTTATATCGGAGATACTGCGGTGGACATGCAAACGGGTACGGCTTCAGGTGCTACTTCGGTGGGGGTACTCTGGGGATTTCGAGATCGTCAGGAATTGGAAGAAAGTGGTGCGGATATCCTCTTGGAGTATCCTATGCAGTTGTTGGATTTTCTTGCATGATTTTTCAGTTGTAATGGAGTTTTGATTGTGTTATAGTGGATTTGTTCGCTTTGGAACTGAAAAAAGGTGAAATTTTGTCAAAAATTTATCAAAAAAATCGAAAAGGTGGTAGACTTTTCTCAAAACGAGTGTTATAATATTGAGGATAAGTAAGGTTTTAACATTATATAGGAGGTAGAAAAAATGGCAGTAGCACAAAAAATTCCCTTCAAGGGCACCCCTGAGCAAAAAGAACAGTTGCTCGCAGTGATTGCAAAACATGCCAACGAAGAAGGCGCATTGATTCCTGTACTGCATGAGGCACAGGAAATCTATGGTTATCTTCCCATTGAGGTTCAGCAGATGATTTCGGATGAAATGCACATTCCGCTGTCCGAGATTTATGGTGTTGTTACTTTCTACACCCGTTTCTCGTTGAATCCCCGCGGCAAGTACAACATCGGCGTATGCTTGGGTACTGCTTGCTATGTTAAGGGTTCGGGCAAGATTTTAGAGCGCATTAAAGAAAAGCTGGGTATCGATGTTGGTGAATGCACTCCCGACGGTAAATTCTCCATCGAAGCAACCCGTTGTATCGGTGCATGTGGTCTGGCACCGGTATTCACTGTAGGCGAGGATGTTTATGGCCGTCTGACTGACGCAGACGTTGATGACGTTTTAGCCAAATATATGGATTAAGAGAGGTACCACAATGCTGCTATCCGAAATAAAGGCAACCCTTCATGCCGTTGCGGCAACCGGCGAGGATGACGCACAGCTTTCTCAGGTTGACATCAGCACCGCTTGCGGCAGTGACCTTTTAAGTGATGTACTGGCTTTCGTAAAAGACCAGTCCTTGCTTTTGACAGGTCTTGTGAACGCACAGGTGATTCGAACAGCAGAAATGATGGATATCATGGCCATTTGTTTTGTGCGTGGTAAAGAACCTACCGACGAGATTATCGATCTTGCTCGGGAAAAGGGAATTACCGTCTTGACAACCGAGCACCCGATGTATGTTACTTGCGGAAAGTTATATGCAAAGGACTTGGGGGTAAGAGCCGATGCGCAGGACTTATGACATTGACGGCAAAGACTTTTCGGTTGCAGGTGCTGCATCCAGTGACTTCAAGGTTCTCTTGAAAAAACTGGGCATCCCCGGCGATGTCATCCGCCGTGTTTCTATTGCCATGTATGAAGCAGAGATTAACACTGTGATTCATGGTGGTGGTGGCAAATGCGAGGCGGAGATTGCCGATAATCGGATTGTCATTTCCTTTATCGACCAAGGCCCCGGTATCCCGGATATTGACGCTGCAATGCAGGAGGGTTTCTCTACTGCGAGTGAACAGATTCGAGAAATGGGTTTTGGTGCCGGTATGGGTTTGCCAAACATTAAAAAGTATACGGACGATTTTCAAATTCAAACGGTTGTTGGAAAAGGGACTACGGTAACTTTGTGTATTAACCTTTGAGGTGTGTTATGAAGTATTTTCATTCCGTAACACTGAACAAGGACAACTGTCACGGCTGTACCAACTGTATCAAGCATTGCCCAACTGAGGCAATTCGCGTACGCAACGGGAAAGCCAAGATTATTAAAGAGCGTTGCATCGATTGTGGTGAGTGTATCCGCGTCTGTCCTTATCACGCCAAGCTGGCTGTGACCGACTCGCTGGAAATGCTTAAAGGCTTTCGTTATAACATTGCAATGCCTGCACCGTCCTTGTACGGTCAGTTTAAACGAAATACTGACGTCAATCGCATCCTGACCGCCATTAAACGGTTGGGGTTCGACGATGTTTACGAAGTGGCGCGTGGCGCAGAAATGGTCACTGCCGCTACTCGTAAGATGATGGCAGAAAAGGCTGATTTGCCCAAACCGCTGATCAGCTCGGCTTGCCCTGCGGTTGTTCGCTTGATTAAAGTCCGTTATCCCAATCTGATTGGAAATATCGTTAATCTTTTAGCTCCGATGGAAGTTGCCGCCTACGAGGCACGTCGCCTTGCAAGAGAAAAAACAGGCCTTTCGGATGCTGAAATCGGCGTGTTTTTCATTACACCCTGCCCTGCAAAGATGACATCGATTAAATCTTCGTTGTCCATGGAGAAGTCGCAGGTGAGTGGCGCTATTGCTGTAAAGGATATTTATGGCGATTTGGTTCGCATCATGAAGAATATGGACGAACCCGAGCCGCTGGCGACCGCTTCTTCTTTAGGCGTTCTTTGGGGAAAAAACGGTGGTGAGACCGACGGGATTGAACGCCCCGACTGCATCGCAGTTGACGGCATCAAAAACGTTATCAATATCTTAAACGAGATTGAAGATGAAAAACTGACGGAAATTGAATTCGCCGAACTCTGTGCCTGCCCAGGCGGTTGTGTGGGTGGCGCACTGAATGTAACCAATTCCTTTGTTTGCGGAAGTCGCCTGGAAAACCTTCCGACCAACGCAACAACAGTTTCTGCTCCGTCGGACGAAATGCTTTTGGCAATGCAGTGGCAGAAGGAAATCGAGTACGAGCCGATTATGAAATTGGCAGACGACTTGAACGAAGCCATGCAGAAGATGGAGCAAATAGACCGACTCTATGCCGATATGCCTAAACTGGATTGTGGCTCTTGTGGTGCACCCTCCTGTCGGGCATTGGCAGAGGACGTAGTCCTCGGATTCGGTAAAGAGAATGATTGTATCTTTAAAATGCGTGAACAGATTCAGCAGATTGCAACCAAGCTGATGGATCTGGACCGATAAGGAGGAAGTCTGATGAAAGTAGCTGAATTGGCAGACAAGCTTCATTTGGAATGCCTCACGAAAGAAGGAGACCTGAACCTGGAGGTAACGGGTTGCTATATCGGTGACCTTTTAAGCTGGGTGATGGGGCGCGCAATGGAGGGCGATGCTTGGATTACCGTGATGAGTAACGTCAACATCATTGCCGTTGCAACGCTTTCGAATGTTTCTTGCATCATTTTGGCAGAATCGGTCACGCCTGACCCTGCGGTTTTGGAAAAAGCGGACGCACAGGGCATTAACGTGCTTCGTTCGACATTGTCGAGTTTTGAGATTGCAAAGCAAATCTCTGAAGTTGCCGGGCTATGATTTCCTACGATTTTCACATTCATTCTGCGTTGTCGCCCTGCGGTGATAACGAGATGACTCCCTGTAACATCGTTAATATGTGTCAACTGATGGAGATTGATACAATTGCCGTCAGTGACCATAACACCATCGGAAATGTCGAGGCGGTTATGAGCGTTGCTCAACAAGTCGGCATCCGCGTGATTCCTGCCATGGAAGTGGAAACGGCAGAAGAAATCCACGTATTGACCTTGTTTCCCGATTTGGCATCTGCCAAGACGGTTGCCAAGCTGGTTTACGATGCTCTGCCGAACGTCGACAACCGCGAGGACATCTTCGGTCAGCAGGTGTATTTAGACGATGAGGATCGCGTTTTAGGATACGAGAAAAAACTCTTGATTTCACCTACAAGTTTGTCTGTTGACGAACTTTTCGAATCGGTTTTGTCTGTCAATGGGATTGCCATCCCTGCCCACGTAGACCGACACTCTTACAGTATTTTAACCAACTTGGGCTTCATTCCGCCAGAGCTTCCGGTCACTTGTATTGAGTTATCCCGCACTACCGAGGATGTGGATGCGTTTTTCAGTGCCAGACCCGAACTGGCGCGTTACGCTGTTCTTCGGAACTCGGATGCCCATCGGTTAGAATCACTGGTACTGCCACCGGCACAGTTACCCTGTGACTTTGAAAACCTGTTTGACTATTGTCGGGGAGGTGTCCTGTGAAAGAACTTTCTTTGCACATTCTGGATATCGTCAAAAACTCGGTAAAAGCCGGAGCAACGCTGATTGGTATTGACATTATCGAAAGCGTGCAGGCAGATGAATTGACCATCGTCATCTCGGATAACGGATGTGGCATGTCGAAAGACTTTTTAGCCCGTGTCCGTGACCCGTTTACCACCACCCGCACCACCCGCAAGGTGGGAATGGGAATTCCGCTTTATGAGGCAGCGGCGTTACAGTGCGACGGACGCTTTGATATCACATCGGAAGTGAATGTCGGTACCACCGTAACCGCAGTCTTTGGGCTGAGTCACATCGACCGCGCGCCGTTGGGGGATATGGCAGAAACCATGACAACCTTGGTTTCGGGTTCGCCCGAGATTGATTTTTGCTACACCCATCAGACAGATACCAATCGGTTTGTGTTTGATACCCGAGAAATCCGCAAGGAACTGGGTGAGGTTCCCTTGAACCTTCCCGATGTCATCCTGTGGATAGACGCCTTCATCAAAGAAGGTCTTACCACGCTGGCATTAAGCCGAGGAGAGACGAACAAATAGGGTTTGAAACAGCAGATTTTTAGTAATCATGCGTTGAAATGCTCGCGAATATGTGTCGCCTTACAAAGACGACAATCCGGAAAGACGGAAAATTAGCAGGAATAGGGCCTATGGGGTTTGACGCCCCTCGGCTTAAATTGATTATAAAATGGGAGGTTTAATATGAAGAGTTTGGAAGAATTAAAAGCCATCCGTGAAAAAGCATTAGGTCAGGTTAATATGCGTACGGAACAGGAAGGAAACATTCGTGTAGTCGTCGGTATGGCTACCTGCGGTATCGCAGCAGGTGCAAGACCGGTTCTGAACGCTTTTGTTTCTGAGCTGGCAAAGCGCGGCATGAACAATGTACAGGTTACTCAGACCGGTTGCATTGGTATGTGTCGTCTGGAGCCCATCGTGGAAGTTTATGTTCCCGGTGAGGAGAAAGTCACTTACGTGAAGATGGACGAAGAAAAAGCGGCACGGGTTGTCGTTGAGCACTTGGCAAACCACAAGGTTGTCAATGAACTGACGATTGGTGCGGTTGAAAAATAATAGGAGGACGGACAATGAATATTTACAGAGCCCACGTATTGGTTTGCGGCGGAACCGGCTGTACTTCTTCCGATTCCCCAAAAATCCTGGACGAGTTTGAAAAACAACTTCAGGAAAAAGGCCTTGAAAACGAAATCAAGGTCGTTCGTACCGGTTGCTTCGGTCTTTGTGCATTAGGCCCGGTCGTTATTGTTTACCCTGAAGGCGCATTCTATAGCCGTGTTACGGTTGAGGATGTTTCTGAAATCGTAGAAGAGCATTTGCTGAAGGGTCGTATCGTTCAGCGCTTGCTTTACGAAGAAACTGTTCATGACACCGATCATATTAAGTCTTTAAATGAGGTAGACTTCTACAAGAAGCAGATGCGTATCGCTTTGCGTAACTGTGGTGTTATCAACCCCGAAAGCATTGACGAGTATATCGCTTTAGACGGTTACCGTGCTTTGGGTAAGGTTTTAACCGAGATGACCCCTGAAGAAGTTATTGATTTAATGAAGCAGTCCGGTCTGCGTGGCCGTGGTGGTGCAGGCTTCCCCACTGGTGTAAAATGGAGCTTTGCAGCAGCACAACCCAAGGGTCAGAAGTATGTTGGCTGTAACGCCGACGAGGGTGACCCGGGTGCGTTCATGGACCGTAGCGTATTGGAAGGTGACCCCCATTCTGTTATCGAGGCAATGGCTATCGCAGGCTATGCCATCGGTGCAAACCAGGGTTACGTTTATATCCGTGCAGAGTACCCCATCGCTGTTGAGCGTCTGGAAATCGCTTTAAAGCAGGCTCGCGAGTATGGTCTTTTAGGTAAGGACATCTTCGGCACTGGCTTTGATTTCGATATCGACATCCGTCTGGGTGCTGGCGCATTCGTTTGTGGTGAGGAAACTGCACTGATGACCTCCATCGAAGGTCACCGTGGTGAGCCCCGTTCCCGTCCGCCGTTCCCGGCTGTTAAGGGTCTGTTTGGCAAGCCCACCATCTTAAACAACGTTGAGACCTATGCAAACATTCCCCAGATTATCTTAAACGGTGTTGAATGGTTCCAGAGCATTGGTACCGAGAAGAGTAAGGGTACCAAGGTATTCGCACTGGGCGGTAAGATTAAGAACACCGGTCTGGTTGAAGTTCCCATGGGTACTACTCTGCGTGAGATTGTTGAGGAGATCGGTGGCGGTATCCCCAACGGCAAGAAGTTTAAGGCTGCACAGACTGGTGGTCCTTCTGGCGGTTGTATCCCTGCTTCTTTGATTGACACTCAGATCGACTACGACTCCTTGATCAGCATCGGTTCCATGATGGGTTCTGGTGGTTTGATTGTTATGGACGAAGACACCTGTATGGTTGATATCGCCAAGTTCTTCTTGGAGTTCACCGTAGACGAATCTTGTGGTAAATGTTCTCCCTGCCGTATCGGTACCAAGCGCCTGCTTGAAATCTTGGAAAAGATTACCGAAGGTAAGGGCGAGCTGGAAGATTTAGACCGTCTGGAACTGTTGTGCGAGAACATCAAGCAAACGGCATTCTGTG
>JAGAUM010000194.1 GCA_017620795.1 Clostridia bacterium | reverse complement strand
GCCGTGGGCATGGACCAGGTCAAAGCCCTCTTCCCGAATCAGGGTCAAAAGCTTGTTCAGCACCGACAAATCGAATCGGGAGCGCTGTTCATAGAGCAGGACACGCACATCCCGCTCCAGAATTTCTTCATAAAAGACACCACGCATCAAGCAGACAACCGTAACATCTGCTTTTTTGGTCAGCTTGTCCATCAGCGAAAAGACATGGGTTTTTGCACCGCCCGAGTCACCACCGCTGATCAGGTGCAATACTTTCATTGCAAAAGCTCCTTCTTGTTCATATGAAGGGTTGCCTTTAAGATTCCTGCAACCAGGAAGAAAGCGAAGAGTACCCGAGGATAGAACCAGATATACTCTGCCGCGCAGGAAAAGGCAATACCCGAAAAGGCGGCTACACAAGCATATAAGACATGCTTGGAATAGGTATTTATAGTGCGTTTTGCCGTCCGCACTGCCGAGCGGAGCAAGTCCACCATAAACCAGAAGAACGCCAGTAAGCCGACCAAGCCCAGCTCCACCCAAATCTCTAAATAGAGCATATGGGAGTGAGGAGCCGTAATGGCATAGGGGTCTGCGAACTGGATATAAATCTTTTTAAAGCTTTCAGGACCCAGGCCAATTCCTGTAAACCAGTCGCCCTGAATCATCTCTAAAACCGCTTCCCAGATATAAATACGATAGGCATTGGAGGTGTCACTTTGGCTACCGATGGTTAAAATACGATCCATAATGCTTTCGGGTAGGAAGGGAATTGCCGCCACACCTACCAGTAAGACCAAGGGAAGCAGACGTTTGTCATACAAGAAGACAAAAACCATTGCCGCAATGGCGAAGGAAACCCAACAGGAACGGGAATAGGTCATTAACAGGACAACAAAAGCACAGGCAAGCATCCCAAAAGACAACAGCTTAAGGCCTCGGTTTTTGACCTGTGTGCAGAATACAAAGCACAGGGGCAAGGTCAGCACCAATAACTCTGCGTAGTTATTGGGGTTTTCAAACGTGGAGAAAACGCGTCCCGGCATGCTGGAGTTTAAGTTGACATCGGTCAAAGATGCGTCAATTTCCACACCCACGATACGTTGATAGAACCCGTAAAGAGCCGTAACAAACACACCAACCAGCAGAAAACCCAACAGGCGGTGGAGCTTTTCTTCGCCATCCACTTCGGTTACCACCAGAGAATAAAGCAAGAAGGCCGTCAAAAAGAAGATAAAAACGCGGATGGCATCCCCCGTTTCGGAAGCGCGCAATACACCCAATACGCAACAGGCAGCAAAGGCATAAAAAGGTACGCCTAAACGGCTGATTTGAAAAACCTCACGTTTCTTGGCAATCATCAATCCAACCCAAAGGGCAACAAACGCAAGGCCGCCTAAAAAGGCATAGGAGTTTGCCCAGTAGTCATGAGGAACGATGAGCATTGCCAGCACAAAAAGGCCCAACCAAATCACAGGATGTGCCGACCAATGATGGCAGTAAATGCGCGCGAAAAAGCGCCCTAAAAGAGAGTCTGCCAAGGCATCATGCATCTTATGATAGCATTTTTGTAAAGCTGAAAAGAGCTTGTCTAAAACCTTTTGCAAAAACGAAATCACCACAGAATGGGAAACCGCCTCGTTCCAACATCCGTCACGGAACAAGAAGCCAAACACCGCACTGGATTTGGCACAATTTACAATTGCATGCCATACCCGTGAAAGAGCGCGGTAGGTCGCACTGTGAGCAATGATTTCGCACAAAAGGCGTAGGAAAGCCGGAAGTTTTCCTAAAATACTATGCTCAAACATATTAACGCCCCTTATAAAATGGCTTCAATCCCCGAAACGCGGAGCCAGATTTTACCCATACCCGCACGGAGGGTAAAGCTATGGCCAATGCCATATTTAGAACCAGAGACAATCACACCGTGGTCATACATACGGCCGTTTCCCTCACCTACAATGCGCAGAGAGGAAAAACCTTCTTTAGAACTTAAAACCCATTCCCCTTTTTCGTTAGTGGAATAGGACTGAGAAGGACCTACTTCAATGTCTACAATCTTACCCAGATTGATGTTACCCGTGTCATCGGTCAGGGTATCCCCAACCTTAATGCTTTCTACAACAAAGTCCGAAACTTCTTCCGCATAGAACTCCATGCGAACACCGTCACCGTTACTGACTGTAGTGCCGCCATCGTCCATCATCTTCATGCCAAAGAAGACAACAGCCAAAACTACAACCAAAATCAGCAGCAGGTCGATGATGTTAATCTTGCCGAACAGTTTTCCTTTTTGATCCAGAATCATTTTCATTTCCTCCTTAATAGGTCTTATATACATCCTCAATGAGGGTATTTAGGTCAAATACACGGCGGATTTTCTCTCGCGCAGTTTCGGAATATGCCGCACGTTTCTTGCCATCCTCCAACAAGTCACGAAGGGCGTTGGCAAAGCCTTCAACGTCCCCGAACTCAGTAATGGCGCCACAGGTCATGTCATGACCCAAGACCAAATCTGCATTACCACCCACATTGGTAGCAACTACGGGGAGACCTGCGTTCATGGCCTCTAAAATGGCAAAGCTCAAAGCTTCCTGGTCTCTTGAAGTATTGAGGTAGATATCCGAACCGTTTAAAATGGTATTGGAATCGGTACGATACCCTAATTGGAAGATGGTATCCCCCAATCCTGCACTGCGGATACGATCCGCGATGGCATCGTAAAGCTCTCCATCCCCTGCAATTGCCACGGCAAAGGGAATATCGGTAAGCTGGCGCAACTCAGAAATCACATCCACCAAGAAATCCAGTCCCTTCATGGGAGCGTAGCGCGCCAAGATAGTCAGTAACTTGGTATCATACGCCAAGCCCAGTTCTGCTTTTAACTGGGTGTTTTTAATGCAGTTGTCATTGGGGATGACACCGTTATAAATTACGCTGATTTTCTTGGGATCAACGCCGTTAGATACCATGATATCCCGCCCCTCTTTGCAGACCGAGATAATGTGATGGTTTTTAGGGGTCATCAACTTATTGGCATAAAACCAAGCCTTGTTGGTGGGCAGGGTCAGGTGACAGGTATAAACAACCTTGACCTTACTATAAAACATCTTAGACAACAGGGCGATGTAGTTTTCCCGTGGATACTGGGCATGAATCACATCGATTTGATGGTCTTTGCAATATGTCGCCAGCTTCTTTGCCGCAGTAAGGTCAAAAGGGTTTTTCATCTCCAACTGAAAAAGTGGAATTCCTTGTTTTCCCAGATTCTCGGACAGTTCTCCTGCAATGTTATAGCACAGATGACACTCGTCCTTTTCTTTGAAGGCTTCCACCAGGTTTTGGACATACTTTTCAGTGCCTGCCTTACCGGCATAGTTAATGAGATACAATATGCGCATTAGTCATTCTCCTTTCGTTGATTCCGATAGCGGATGACCCGGGCAGGGTTTCCGCCTACAACCGCATAGTCAGGTACATCTTTTGTGACAATTGCGCCTGCGCCTACGATAACGCCGTTACCGATGGTCACACCAGGAAGAATAATCACTCCTGCACCAATCCAGACATCGTCACCAATGGTGACCTTCTGCTTGGGGGCGGTTTGCAAACGCATGGGAATCGTCAAATCGTCATTACGGTGGTTCTGAGTGAAAATCATGACATTCGGCCCCATCATCACATCGTTACCGATGGACAGTGGTCCTGCAATCCGTGCATTCAAGCCGATACCAGAATGGTCTCCGATACTGATTCCGCGACCCGAGGACAGAAAAACGTTTCGCTCCACGTTGACCTCTTTCCCACAGGAATCAAACAGCCGACGGACCAAAAACCGACGGATTTTTTTGGAGCCCATGTGATAAAACACATCGCTTCCAGGCAAGTTCTTACCGATGAAGTAATAAAGAATCAGACAAATGTAATAGCTCAGCTTTTTCATTTTGCACCCCGTTTCAATTTTTCAGTAATTGTCGGCACGCGAAGTAAAATTGTCAAAGCAAAGTAAACCACGATTCCTACCAGTGTCGGAACAAACAAACGAACCAGCTTACCAATCAAGCCACCGTCAGGAAGCAATGCGTTCATGCCGTTACGCAAGAAGAAAACGCAAACGCCCATGACCAGCGCAGAAACGGTGCATTTTAACAGGTTGGTTTTCAGTCCGTTGCCCATTCCGCCATACTTGCGGCGAAGCATCAAATACAAAAATCCTGTACCTACCAACGAGGAAATGGAATACGCCAAGGGAATCCCATACTCATTCATGAACCGAATCAGACTCAGGCTCAAAACCACGTTGGTCCCCATCACCACAAAGCCTGCAATGGCAGGAATTTTGGTGTTTTGCATAGCATAAAAAGCACGGTCTAGGATTTCTTTTACGCCGATAGCACAAAGACCGATAGAATACATCAAAAGAATCGTTCCTGCAACAGCAATGTCTCCTTCGGTTACTTGTCCGTAACCCGAAATCACCGCCAAAAACGGTTCACGCATTAGAATCAAGCCGACGGTTGCAGGCAACAGTAAAAAGCACAAATCACTGATGGATGAAGATAAGGTCTTTTTATAGCCTTCCTTATCCTCTTCCGCATGGAGACGACTCAGTTCAGGGTAGATGACTGCAGTGACCGAATAAGCAATCGCCAAAACGGAGTATAAAACCAAGTTCTGGACGAAAGAAAGCAGGGTCACGCGGTTTTCGAAGTTCGCCATCATGGTGATGTTAAAGAACATATTAAGCTGATATGCGCTGACCCCTATTAAAACAGGCAGGGTCATTTTTAAGGCGCGACGCATACTCTCGTCTTTAAAGTCCAGCAAAAAGCGGAATCGGTATCCTGCTTTTAAAACAGGGGGAATCAGAATAATCGCCTGCAAGGCAAGGCCGATAAAGGTGGCAATCAAAAGACCGGTTACGCCGAAACGGTCCCCCCACAAAAAGACATAGAGCATTACTGTCAGGCTACTGGGAATGCTGACCGCCGCAGGAAGGCGAAACTGACCGATGGACTGTAAAATCCCCTGGAAGATGTAGTTAATGCCATAAAAGAACATGACGGGCATCATGATGCGAATCGCCATGACTGCATACTGATAAGAGCTTTCGGTGTCTGCAAACTCGGTGAATTTCGGAATCACTGAGCTCAGTAACATGCCCACCCCCGCAAGCAGGGTAATGAGTAGCATAGATACTGTTAAAATACCCGATGCAAACCGCTCTGCCGCATTCTTCCCTTTGGTGGCTAAAAGTCCCGCAAAGATCGGAATAACAACTGTGGAAAGGGCAGTGCCAAAGCAGTTAAAAATTACATTTGGAATGGCAATGGCATAAGAATAGATATTCAGTTCCGTGTTCTCGGTCCCGTAAAAGGAAATGTAGGTCTGATTACTGACCAACGCCAAAAGCCGCGACAGAATCATGACCACCATGACCGAACCGATTGCTTTGGAAAGACTCTTTTTCATGGTTTTTGCTCCTTTGTTCAATAGAAATAGTATACCATCTTTCGGAAATATAGTCAATCTTTCGGACAAACTTTCTCCCGCTTCCCTTCCTTGACTTTTCACGAATGTACATGATACAATAAAAGAAAGGATGTGATTGTATGCACAAGCGTTTATTATGCTTGCTTTTGGTACTGGCGATGGCGCTTCCCGTCTTTGCTTCAGATTCCATGCAAGTACTCCATAACGAAAACTTTTATCAGTTAACCATAAACCCCGATGATTGTCTTTTTGACATTACCGACGCCTTAAGCCTTGAGGCTCCGCAATACACCGCCGAGCAGGCTTTGTCCGACCGAACGATTGCACCGTCAATTGTCAGCATTTCAAAAACACTTCTGGATAAAGATGCTCTTAAAACTGCCGAAGCAATGCTGCATTTCGTGCAGGAGCATATTACTTTAATTGACGACGAAAATGCACCACTCTATGCCGCTGATGTACTCGAAAAGAAAAGAGCCAACATTCATGGCGCCAATAATCTGCTTTTGGCAATGCTTCATGCCGTCGAGCTTCCTGCCATCCGTACTGTTGGACGGTTAACGGACGAAGAATTCGACCCCAACGCAACCGTCAACCACGCATGGTGCGAGGTACTTTACAAAAACCAATGGCATGTTTTGGATTTGACCCAAAAAGCGCCCCTTACCGAGCTTCCTAAAACCCATATCATTCTTCGCCGCGGACCTGTTACAAACAGTAGCGAGCTTTTGTTCGAGAAAGGCTTCCGCTACACCATCCAAAACGGTGGAGTAGAAATCTGCGGTGCAGATCATCCGAAGGAAGCTTATACCTTAAACATCCCCACTTTTTTGGGTGGTCTGCCTGTTCTGTCCATCGGCAAAGAAGCCTTCTCTGAAATGGTGATAACCGAGCTTTCTTTCCCCAACACCTTACAAAAAATAGGACGAAAGGCTTTCTTCCATAGCACTGTGCCCGAGGGAATTCATATTCCTGCGTCTGTAACCACTATTGAAGAATACGCCTTTTCGTATTTAAACGGGCTTTATGCCGTTACCGTGGATTCAAAAAACCCTGCGTATCTGTCGGAGGACGGCGCCCTTTATAGCAAAGATCAGTCCACTCTATGGGTGTATCCCCATGAGAAGCGAGACACTGCTTTTACCGTTCCGAAAAAAGTCTCTTTGCTCTTTTGTACCTGTTTCAGTGGAAACCCCTACCTAACCGAAATCACCTTTTCAAACCCCGAAACCAAAGCCATGACCTACACCTTCTACGGCTGTCGGTTAAACCTGTTAGGTCCCTCTGGTTCTGCCATTGAAAAGCGGTTGAATGACGGGGGCTTGACCGAGCATCTGACCTTTATTCCTCAAACCCTGGCAGAAGAAGGAAGCCTGATGCACTTTGTTGCAAAGGGTCCTTCTCCAAAGTTCGAGGATGTTTCCAAGAACGCTTGGTTTTATCCCGATTTGGACTCGGTCTTTCGTCAAGGGTTATTGGTGGGTATTTCCGAAACCCAGTTTGGAACCGACCTGGCGGTCACTTTGGCGCAAGCCATTACCATGTCCACACGCGTTCGGCTCCGCTACCGCGACAACGCTTCGTTACCCCAGGTGGAATCGGACGAAGAATGGTATCAACCTGCACTGAATCTGGCTTTTGAAAATCAGTGGTTTATCCTGCCCGATATCAGTAACCTGGACCGCCCTGCAACCCGTGGCGAGTTTGCACAAATTTTAGCAGGTGCACTTCCACAAAATGCTCTGCCCGAGCGGACAAGCATAACAGAAGCAGACATTTTGGATTTACCCACTGAACCCGATGTCCGTAGTGCCATCCTCACCTTATATCGCGCAGGGATTTTAGCAGGAACGCCTGACGGATGCTTCCACCCCGAAAAGGAAATCACCCGTGCCGAGGCGGCGGCAATCTTGGCTCGGCTTACCGATGTGACACGGCGGTTATACTTTAACGAACGGATATAAAAAAAGACCCCTTTCGGGGTCTTTTTTATTACTCTATTACGGTATAGCCTTGCTCACGGATGGCGGCTTTTAAGACCTCATCCGCAACATCATGACTTAAGGTGATGGTTGCCTTTTTCTGCTCATGGCTGGCGACCACCTCGGTTACACCGTCAATGGCTAACAGAGCATTTCTAACATGCGCCTCGCAATGAGGGCACATCATGCCTTCGATACCGATTACTTTTTCCATGGTTTTTACTTCCTCCTTCTTTTTGATACGAAAGCGGTTTAACCGCAGTGCATTTGAAACAACACAAATACTGGAAAGGCTCATGGCTGCGGCGCCAAACATGGGATTCAGCGCCAAGCCAAAAGCACCTGCCGCCAAAGGAATTCCAATGACATTATAGAAGAACGCCCAAAAGAGGTTTTCACGGATGTTTTTCAAGGTCTTTTTGCTTAAGCGGATGGCGGTGACCACATCGCTTAGCCGACTGTTGACTAAAACGATATCAGCGGCATCCATGGCAATGTCTGCGCCTGCACCAATTGCAACGCCTACGTCTGCCGTCTTCAAAGCAGGAGCATCGTTGATGCCGTCGCCGACCATCATGACCCAACCGTCCCCTTGCAGTTCACGGACAGCAGACTCCTTCCCATCGGGAAGAACCCCTGCACGGACATGGTCAATCCCTGCCTGACGGGCAATTTCCTCTGCCGTTTCCCGACGGTCGCCTGTTAACAAGACCACACGAAGCCCCATTTGCTTCAAGGCGGATACTGCGTCACGGCTATCGGGCAGAATGGGGTCTGCAACGGCAATGGTGCCAATCAGTATGCCGTCTTGGGCAAAGTATAAAGGAGTCTGACCGTTGGCAGTTTGGGGGAAAGTGGTTTGAATACCCTTGGATTCCAAGTAAGCTTGGTTTCCACCCAGAACGCTTTTTCCTTCCAAAAGACCCGAAACGCCTCTGCCCGGGACAACCTCAAAAGAGTCGATTTCCAAACGGTTTATTTGTTCTTCCTCGGCTTTTTCCACAATGGCGCGTGCCAAGGGATGTTCACTCTTATACTCCAATGCATAGGCAACAGACAGCAATTCTTTTTCGGAGCAATCCGCCATGGGAAGGATGGCAGAAACCACAGGCTTACCTGCGGTCACGGTACCTGTTTTGTCCAATACCACCGTTTGAACCTTTCCTGCGATTTCTAACGCGGTGGCGGTTTTATACAAGATTCCGTGCTTGGCGCCGACACCGTTCCCCACCATAATGGCAACGGGAGTCGCCAAGCCCAAAGCGCAAGGGCAGCTGATGACCAGAACCGAAATGGCTCGTGCCAAAGCATAGCCGAAAGGCTTTCCGATAAGAAGCCAAACAGTGGCGGTTATCAAGGCAATAACAAGCACAGTGGGAACAAAAATTCCTGCTACGCGGTCGGCAATTTTGGCAATGGGTGCTTTGGATGCCGAAGCATCGTTTACCATGCGGATAATCTGGGATAAGGTAGTGTCTTCCCCGACCCGTTCCGCACGGCAGAGAACATAGCCCGTCAAGCAGACGGTGCCAGAAGCTAAAGAAGAACCTTCTTCTTTGTCAACAGGGATACTTTCCCCTGTTAATGCTGACTCGTCTACTGCGCAACGGCCCTCTAAGACGATGCCGTCTACAGGAATACGCTCTCCCGAGCGAAGAACGAAGGTATCCCCCACCTTCACAGTGTCGATGGCAACAACCGTTTCTTTGCCATCGATGAGCAGGGTAGCCACTTCGGGTTTTAAGGTCATCAGCCCCCGAAGAGCGTCGGTGGTTTTACCTTTGGAGCGTTCCTCCAAAAACTTCCCCAAAGTGATAAGGGTCAAAATCATTGCCGCAGACTCAAAATACAAGTCATGTAAGCCATGGCCGACATTGGCGGTCATGGAAAACAGAACGGCGGTACTGTACAAGAATGCCGCGGCAGAGCCTAAGGCAACCAGGCTGTTCATGTTCGGGCTTCGATGCCACAAAGCCACAAAGCCACTGGTGAAGAAGTGTTGGTTAATCACCATAATAATAGCAGTTAAAATCAACTGCAGCAGCGCCTGTGCCAAGGGGTTGGTGGCAAAAAAGGAAGGTAAGGGCCATCCCCACATACTACTGCCCATCGACAGATACATTAAAATAACCAAAAACAAAACAGAGGTTAAAAAGCGCACCAAAAGCGGTTTTGCACCGTCTGTTTCGACTTCTTTTACGGTTTCACCTTTTAACGAAGCGCCATATCCTGCCTGTTTTACAGCGGCAATCACCGTTTCGGGTTTGGCAGTGCCCTCTACTTCCATGGAATGGGTCAAGAGATTGACCGCGCAACGGTCCACCCCTGCTACGGCAGAAACGGACTTTTCAACTCTTGCGCTGCAAGCAGCGCAGGTCATGCCTGTTACCTTATACTGATCCAAAGCAATACCTCCTTTGGTTAGTCTCGTTTAACTTACGATGATTATACCACTATTTTTGCTAATTGTAAAGAAAAAGCTACGGAAAAATCCCGTAGCTTT
>JAGAUM010000193.1 GCA_017620795.1 Clostridia bacterium | reverse complement strand
AGCTGATATCAGTGCCTTTTTTCAAAGGTCGGATTGCCGCAACAGTAGCACACAAGGTCATGACCGAACGGATTTCCCCCTCCTCCTCCTTGCAATCGGGAGCATAAAGAGCAATTCCTGCACGAACCATATCCAGATGCATTTCGGGGTATCGGGCGATGGCAGCGCTGTTACAAGCATGACGCAGTTTGAACTGTACTCCTGCTTGATTCAAGCTTTCGCAAATGTCCATGAAAGCCGAAAACTGCTGACGGGTATAGGCTTCATCACAATCGGAAACGGCAAAGTGGGTAAAAATCCCTTCCGTTTCGATACAGGGAAGCTTTGCAACCCAAACGATTTCTTTCACCGATTGGGGCTCGCACAAAAATCCGAGACGGCCCATTCCACTATCAATTTTAATATGAACTTTTGCCTGCTTACCCAGTTTTTGTGCGGTGGCAGAAATTTTCTCTGCCGACACGATATCGTAAACTGTGAGGGTCAGGTTTTTTTCGATGGCAAAAGGCAGTTCGTCATCGGACACATAGCCCAGTACCAAGATGGGAATCTGCGGAAACTCTGCGCGGAGCTCCGCTCCTTCCTGATAACAGGCGACCGCCAGATAGTCCACCCCTTCCGCAATCAGCCGACGGGAAATGGCAATGGCACCATGCCCGTAAGCATCAGCCTTCACTGCCGCCAAGATTTTGGTTTTGGTTCCGCAAAGACGGCGAATCCGCTGATAGTTTGCGGCTAACGCGTCCAAGTGAATCAGGGCGTATGCCCGTTCTTTAGTATTCAACGAATATCACCTTTCAAATCAGAAATTGCCTTGCCGATATTGGCAATGATGTCCGAAGCAATCAGGGCATCTTCTCCATGGCTGACCGCAGCGAAATCCCCTGCCAAGCCGTGAACGAAAGTGCCAGCCATTGCTGCGTCCCAAGGCGCTAAACCGCGGGCTAAAAATGCTCCGATAATGCCCGAAAGCACATCGCCGGCACCTGCCGTTGCCATTCCGGGATTGCCCACGGGGCAATGGGTCAAATTGCCACTTTCGTCTGCGATAACTGTGTGAGCACCTTTTAAGACCACTACGGACGGATGCTGTTGCGCAAAGTCCAGTGCCGTTTGCACACGGGCAGTTTGTACCTGCTCCACCCCTTTGCCTGCCAAACGGGACATTTCGCCCGGATGGGGAGTCAGCACCAAGGGTTGCTGAATCAAAGTCCAAAGTTTTGGGGTCTTTGCAAGAAGATTTAAAGCGTCAGCGTCCAGTAAAATCGGGCACTGCGCATTTTTAAGCACGATTTGTAAAAGAGGCAGATGGTTACCCAGCCCAGGGCCACAAACCACTGCACTGTAAGCAGAGAAGTCTGCTTTTTTCAGGTCGGTGACAGTCATCACTTCTGCGGGCAGTTTGGTGGCTACCACCGCCATATTGTCCTTCGGAACGCATACGCTGACAAGACCACAGCCGCTCCGCAATGCGGATAGTGCCGACATGCAGACAGCGCCGCTCATGCCGCAAGCGCCTCCAACGATAAGTATGTGGCCGAAGTTTCCTTTATGTCTGTCCCACGGGCGTTTGGGAAAATGAATCCGTAAATCATTGGGCTGCATAAAGGGCTTGGAGTAAGCGGAAAGGACCCCTTCGGATGCGCCTAAAGAGACTACCGAGAGCATGTTTTCAGGCAGTGCCAGATGGGCAGGCTTCGGCAAAAAGAAGGTTACGATATGATGGGCACGCATGACCGCTCCACGAGGGTAGCATTCGTCCCCGTTCTGCCCACTTGCCAAGTCCACCGACAGAACTTTTGCGCCCGAACGGTTGACCGACTGGATGATTGCAGCGATGGACGCAGGAACACGCCCCACAAAGCCTGCGCCAAAGATGGCGTCAATGACCAAGTCTCCGTCGCCCGGCTCGCTATACGGAGCAATTCGTCCGTCATAGCGTTCCAGCATAGTAGCGGCATCACCCACAGGCTCACCACCGACCAGATGTACCACTACGGAATAACCGTCTTGGCGCAAGTACCGCGCGGCAACCAAGCCGTCTCCGCCATTGCCACCTTTGCCACAAAGGACGATAATGCGTTTGCAGGCATATTTCTGCGCCATAGCGGAAGCACATTCTGCCACGGCGGCACCTGCACGCTCCATCAAGTCCAGCATGGAGATGCCCAAGTCTTTTGCCACCGCCTCTTCCAAACGGCGGATATTAACCCGTTCGATAATATTCATTACCAGTCCTCCCGTGGCATAACACGGCGCAATGCCCGTTTTAAGATTTCCAACGCCTGTTGGCTTGGAGTGATTAAAAGTCTTTGATTGCCCTTTTCGTCATGATAGTCTAAATACCAGGTTCCGCTTCGAACAGGAGTGCCTGTTGCGTCTATCAACAAACGGTCAGGAGATTGTTCTCCTTTTAATTCCCCGAAAGCGGAAACGCTGGACAAGGGCAAGTGCAACAGCTGCTTGCGGTTCTTTTGGGCACGGATGCGGTCAATGGTCAGTGACTGGTCACTGACGGCATATTCGTACTCGAACTGTTGACCTTCCAAGGCGCACAAAACGCCCCATAAGACCAACAGAATCAAAAGCAGAGTAAAGGGAATGACTGTCCAGCCCATGCCTTTGGGGAACTGACCCATGGCATAAGCGGACAGAGCAATAACCACTAAAAGGGCAAAGATGCCCACACCCCAAATCAGCTTTTGTGTTCGTTTACTTTTCGCAGTTTTATTGGCACGCACCAATACCTCAGCATACTGTTGCATAGTTCCTCCGATGAAAAAAAGGGTTGTAACAACAGGCTTTCGCCCGTTGATCACAACCCTTCGCCGTTTTAATTATTCCTGCTCTTCGCAATCGCACTCGTCACAGCAGCAATCAAATTCCAGCGTGATCGTTTCGTGGCAACTGGGGCAAATGACCTCGTCCTGGTCTAAGAGTTCTTCGTCCAGATAAACTTCGTCACCGCAATGGGGGCAGGTAATCTGAACCATATCGTCCTCGTAGTCATAGTCATCGTCACAGTCACAATCGCAGTCACAATCGCAGTCGCAATCGTCGTCATCGTAGCAGTATTCTTCCAGATCGCCCAGGTCTTCATCAACCTCGTCTAACTGTGCGGAAACTTCTTCGATAGCAATGGCCATGTCATTGACCAGTTCAATCAGCTGTGCAACCAGACGACCGGTGTTGGATTCATCCTCCACCTTCATGCCGTCAGCCAGGCCCTTTAAATAAGCGGCTCTCTTTTCTAATTCATTGTAGCACATTGGAATTCTCCCTCTCTTTTCAATTATACACGTTCCATGTACTCACCGGTACGGGTGTCGATGCGGACACGGTCGCCCTGGTTAACGAACAGCGGAACGTTGATGATGGCACCCGTCTCAACCGTTGCGGTCTTGGAAGCGCCGGTAGCAGTATCGCCCTTAACACCAGGCTCAGTCTCGGTGATTTCCAGCTCAACGAAGTTCGGGGGCTCTACACCGAATACATTGCCCTTGTAGGACAGGATTCTGACGAAATCGTTTTCCTTAACAAACTTTAATGCATCGCCTAATACATCAGCGTTCAGGGGAACCATATCAAAGGTCTCCTGATCCATGAAGTAGAAGATGCCGCCATCTTCGTAGGAGTACTGCATATCCTTACGGTCGATGTGCGCCTTCGGGAATTTCTGGTCGGGGCGGAAAGTCTTTTCCACAACACCACCAGTTACTACGTTGCGCAGCGTGGTTCTTACGAAAGCTGCACCTTTACCGGGTTTTACATGCTGAAACTTGACGATCTGAAAAACATTACCTTCCTCTTCAAAAGTAATGCCGTTTCTGAAATCACCAGCACTAATCATTGGTCTATACCTCCATTGTTTTCTTTTCTGTTTCTATTTTACATGATTTTCCGTGAAAATTCAAGTACTTTTTAAAGAATTGTCAAAACTTTTGGCGAGTGAGTCAAAAGGCGACAGCCGTCAGCCGATACAATCACTGTGTCCTCAATTCGCACGCCACCTTTTTGGGGCAGATACACTCCAGGCTCAACAGTCACAACCATCCCCTCTTTTAAGACAGTGTCGCTTTTAGGGCTTAGGTTGGGAAGCTCGTGGATTTCCAAGCCGACCCCGTGTCCCAAGGAATGACCGAAGTATTGGTCCAATCCTGCTTCTTTAAGAATCCGTCTTGACAAGGCGTCGACTTCTTTGGCGGACGCTCCTTCAAAGACCGCTTCCACAGCCTTTGTTTGTGCCTGTAAGACCGATTCATACCAGTATTTTGCTTCGTCATTTGGATTGCCCACTGCAACAGTACGGGTCATGTCCGAACAATAGCCGTCAACCACGCAACCGAAGTCCACGGTCACCAGATCCCCTTTTTGAATCAGGCGGTCGCTGGGTTCAGCATGGGGGCAGGCACCGTTGATGCCCGATGCGACAATGGTTTCAAAAGAAAGCCGTTCTGCGCCTTTTTCACGCAAAAGCTGTTCTAATCGCCATGCCAGCGCCTTCTCACTCCGACCTTGCCAGGGTTCTTGGAGCAGTTCTGCCCATGCCTCATCCGCCAACTGTGCGGCACGGGTCAGACTGTTGAGTTCTTCTGCCTCTTTGACCATACGCAGTTGGACAATAGGATCCTCCGACGCAACCAACCGTTCCTCGCCCAGTTTTTCCTTCAATGCGTTATAGGTGGATAAGGTCAGTCGGGAAGCTTCGATACCGATGCGACAAAGGTTGTTTTCTTCCGTCCAATGAAAAATAGCGTCGGCAAAGCTTTTGACCTCCATCACGCTGCAGTCTTTTGCTTGTGCTTCTGCGGCGGTAGTATAACGGGAATCACAGAAAAAAGTCATATCCTTTAGGGTGACTGCTGCCCAGCCTGCACTGGAAGAAAAGTGGGTCAAATAGCGACGGTTGATGTTGTCACAGGTTAAAAAACCGTCTAATCCTTGGGCTTGCATCCATTCTTGGAGGCGACATACGCGGCTCATGCTTTTGCTCCTTTGGCGGCTTGGTACAAGTCGCGCATCAACATGGCATCATCTGCTTGAGTGCCTGCCGATTCACTGATAATGATCGGTGCCCAATCCCGCTTTGAAAGCAATTCAGCCAACGGACCAAAGTCAGGACCAAACTCTTTTTGTGCGAAGGTCAGGTGTTTTTTCTCTCCCGAAGCGGTAAACTCGATAGGGCTGAAATGGCAATGAAACTGTCTCGCCCGTTCCCATCCCAGAGCGTTTTCTACTTGATTTAGCATTTCTGCAAACTGTTCCTTCGTGGTAAGGCCACCCAAGCTTCGAGCATAGATATGGCCAAAGTCAATAGTGGGAAGCATCCGCTCGTCTAACTGGCAAAGCTCCAATACTTCTTCCAAAGTGCCTAACTGGTTAAGCTTACCCATGGTCTCGGGACAGATGGCAATATAGGAAAGTCCCGCCTCCTCTGCAGTGGCAAGGGCGGATTTCAAGGTTTCTTTGGCATAGGACAAGGCAGTGGCACGATCAATTTTGGCACAACTGCCCGAATGTACAACCACGCGGGTGGCGCCCATCGCGTCTGCCGCCTTTAAGGAAGCCATGATATAGTCCACGCTCTTTTGACGCTTTTCGGGTTCTACCGAGGACAAGCTGATATAGTAGGGCGAGTGCAAAGACAGGGCAATGCCTGCTTCTTTTGCCGCTTTGCCCAGTTCTTTGGCAGTCGCTTCGGTAATGCGGACACCGTTGCCGCACTGGTATTCGTAGGCAGTCAGCCCGTTGACTTTTAACCAGGCTGGCATTTCTACCGAAGCTTTATGTCCTTCGTTATAAAAACGATCCGGATTTCCTGCAGAGCCAAACTTTATGCTCATGATTATTCCCCCCGTAAGACGGAAGTATCCGCCAAAATTCGTTTGATAAACGGCCGTTCCAAGGCACGTTTAAGTTGAATATACCACGGTTCTGCACCGCCGCGGGGCTGAACCAGAGCCGTTTGGATTCCTGCGCGGTTTCCACCCCAGATGTCCGTAAAGAGCTGGTCACCAACCATGAGCGTTTCAGATGCTTCTACTTGTAGCAGAGACAGGGCACGCAAGACCCCTTCGCTACTTGGCTTTTTGGCGTGGGCGATATACTCAAGTCCCAAAGGCGCTGCAAATGTTCCGACTCGTTCCTCCCCATTGTTGGACAGGATGCAAAGCAAAAAGCTTTCTTCTTTTAAAAGTTCCAGATGCTTTTGCACCTCAGGGGCAATGGGCAAGCCGTGCCCGTCGGACAAAGTATTATCCACATCCAAAAGCAACGCTTTGATTCCCAGCCCGTGAAGCAATGTCGGAGTCAGTTGTTCAAAGCCTTTTAAACATAATGTGGGTTTCAGCCATTTGTACATATTTCGTCTCAATCCTTTATATAATGTATCGTTTTTAGTATACCATGTTTTTCATAGAAGTGCAAGGAGGTTTCATGGCGGATATTAACATCTTTGTCACCGACCCGTCCGAAGAAAGACTTTCTGTTTTAAAAGAATATGCAAAGCAAATCGGTTGCATCACGTTGCCCTATGGTGTTTGCCCTGACGGGCTGGAGCTTCCCCAGGCTATCATGGTATCCACGGACACGCTCCCACGGGACTTTACCCAAAGACACCCCAACGCCTGTGCCGTTTTTTCCAACACCCCTCTTTCCTGCACCCTCCCCAATATCCAATGCAATAGCACAGGAACTTACATCTGCCTTTGCTTGCCTCCGCCCGATTCCAAATGCTTCTCCCCTTCGGGACTGACCGAGGAATGGGTCAATGCAGTCGAAGAAACCTTAAAAGGGCGGGACCCCGACACAGTTACAGTGGAGCTTTGTGCTGGCGCATATGACGTCCCTTTTCCCTATGACGGTAGTTTTTCTACCTGCTCCGTTTCCGAGGCATTATTCAAAGCAAAACAATACAATTCGATCCTAAGAACGAATAAATATTCATATTATTCGTATTTTATTTACTCCGAGAACGACTGTCCGCATGTGGTTTTTGTCAGCAATCCAAGTCGCTTAAAAGACCTGATAAAACGCTTTTCAAGCCTTGGAATCAAGCGTTTTGCAGGGGCAGACACTGAGTTTTTCGATGCCGAAATGAGACCCCTTCTTTCTTTTTTTAAAAATTTGCCTTGACAAAACGAATAAAAGGTGTATAATTGTTTTGTAGTTTGAATTTTAATTCAAGAAAGGATGTTTTTCAAATGACTTTAAAGAAAATCGCTGCCATCGTAATGGCACCCCTGCTGGTTTTCGCCCTGGTTGGTTGTGGCGAAAGCGCAGAAACCCTGACCATGGGTACCAATGCTGCGTTCCCTCCCTATGAAATGGTTGACGAAAACAACCAGATCATCGGTATCGACGCTGAAATCGCTGCTGCTGTTGCTGAAAAGCTGGGCATGAAGCTGGAAATCAAGGACATGGCTTTTGATTCTTTGATTACCGCTGTTTCCACCGGTAACGTTGACGTTGTTCTGGCTGGTATGACCGTTACCCCCGAGCGTATGGAAGCTGTAAACTTCTCTGATTCCTATGCTACTGGTATTCAGGTTGTTATCGTTCCCGAAGAAAGCGTCATCGCTTCTATTGACGATTTAGCTGGCAAGAAGATTGGTGTTCAGTCCGGTACCACCGGCGACATCTACTGTGCTGACGAGTTCGGCGAGGATGCCGTTGCTCGCTATGACAACGGTGCTCTGGCTATCGCTGCTCTGAAGAACGGTCAGGTTGACTGCGTTGTTATCGACAATGAGCCTGCAAAGAACTTCGTTGCTGCTAACGAAGGCTTGAAGATTTTAGCGACCGAGTATGCTGTTGAGGATTACGCTGCTGCCATCGCAAAAGAGAACACCGAGCTGTTGGAGAAGTTCAACACTGCTCTGGCTGAACTGAAGGCTGAAGGCAAGATTGACGAAATCGTTGGCAAGTACATCAAATAATTTTGACTGCATCGAAATACATACGTTGTGATTGAGGGGACGATGATTCCATCGTCCCCTTCATTTCGGAAAGGAGAACTGCTATGAGCATTCTCACATTTGCAATCTGGTTGGAGACCGCACCCGCCTGGATTCTCTCGCTTCCCGAGGGATTACAACGGTTTTGCTTCCAGTTCTTCCAGACCTTTATTTACGAAAACCGTTGGAAATTCTTTACCGACGGTCTGGTAACCACCTTTATCGTCACCATCGGCGCGCTGATTTTGGGTGTTATCATTGGTATGATTGTGGCTCTGCTCCGCTCTACCCATGACAGTATGCGGACTCGCCCTAATATCTTCCTTCGCGTCATCAATAGCATCTGCAAAGTGTATGTCACCGTTTTGCGTGGTACCCCTT
>JAGAUM010000192.1 GCA_017620795.1 Clostridia bacterium | reverse complement strand
GCCTGTACACTTACACACCCACAACACCACCGGTACGGGTGATATGACCAACTTAATGGCAGCCCAGGCAGGGGTTGACATTGTGGACTGCGCCCTGTCGCCCTTGGCGAATGGTACTTCCCAGCCTGCAACCGAAGCCATGGTTGCGACCTTAAAGGGTACCGAGCGTGACACCGGCTTGGATTTATCCAAGTTAAACGACATTGCGGCTTACTTCCGCAAGGTAGCTGAAAAGTTAAAGAGCGAGGGTTCGTTAGACCCCAAGGTCTTAAACGTAGACTCCAACACCCTGTTATATCAGGTTCCCGGTGGTATGCTTTCCAACCTGCTTTCCCAGTTGAAGCAAGCCAATGCCGAGGATAAGTTCTACGATGTTTTGGCTGAGGTTCCCCGCGTGCGTGAGGACTTTGGCTATCCGCCGTTGGTCACTCCCACCAGCCAGATTGTAGGCTCCCAGGCTGTTATGAACGTCCTGTCGGGCGAGCGCTACAAGATGTGCCCCAAGGAGTCCAAGGGCTTGATGCGCGGTGAGTATGGCCGTCTGCCTGCTCCCGTGAATGAAGAAGTTCGTAAGAAAGTCATCGGTGACGACGAAATCATCACCTGCAGACCTGCAGACCTGATTTCGCCCGAGCTGGAAGGCTATAAGAAAGAAGCAGAAGCCTATATCGAGAAGGAAGAAGACGTACTGAGCTACGCACTCTTCCCGCAGGTTGCAACCAAGTTCTTCGAGGGCAAGAAAGCCCCCAAAGAGGACGAGGTCAGAAAGCTCTATGTTGAAGACCTGCTGAAATAAGATAGAGGCACTTTTAAAGGAGGTGACGGTCATGGCAACAGGTAGTAGTAGCGACGTGGGCAAACGAAGTACCGCGGCAGGCTACCCCCTGTCGCTGTGACCGTTTTTGTTCGCGTCGTATCTCAAGACAACATAAAGGAGAGATGCGACCATGAAAGAAGAGTTAATGGAGCTCTTTGAACAGCGGGCGTTTGCCCGGCTGCGTCAAGAGCTGGCAAACCTGCACCCTGCCGATGTGGCAGAGCTGTTGCAGGAGGTGGATGCCGATGCATTGGCGGTTTTTTTCCGCCTGCTCCCTAAAGAGGAAGCGGCAGAAACCTTTGTTGAGCTGGATGGCGATTTGCAACAACAGCTTATCGAGCGATTCAGTGATAAGGAGTTAAAAGCCGTGTTAGACGAGCTTTATGCCGATGACGCGGTGGACTTTTTGGAGGAGATGCCTGCCAGTGTGGTCAAGCGCGTACTGCGCCATGCCGACCCTCAGCTTCGGGCGGACATCAACCAGCTTCTGCGCTATCCCAAGGACAGTGCAGGAAGCATCATGACCACTGAGTATGTGGACCTAAAAAAGGACATGACGGTGGAGGACGCCTTCTTGCGGATTCGCAAAGTAGGCACCGACCGCGAGACGGTCTATACCTGTTACGTAGTGGATGCGGCGCGGCACTTACTGGGCATTGTTACTGCCAAAGACTTGTTGTTGGCAACCCCCGAAACGCCTATTTCTGAGCTGATGGAAACCCAGATTATTTCGGTTGAAACCCATGACGACCGAGAGGAAACCACCCGTGCTTTTGACCGATACGACCTGCTGGCTCTGCCTGTGGTCGACCATGAAGGGCGGTTGGTGGGTATCGTCACCGTTGACGATGCGTTGGACATCTTGCAGGAAGAAGCCACCGAGGATATGCAGAAGATGGCGGCAATGACCCCTGCGGAGGAAAGCTACTTTAAGACTTCGGTCTGGGTGCATGCCAAGAACCGCATTCCGTGGCTCCTGTTCTTGATGCTTTCAGCGGCGGTGACGGGCATGATTCTGTCTTATTACGAAGCGGCTTTTCAGGCGTTGCCCCTGCTGGTTTCCTTCGTGCCCATGCTGATGAGTACGGGCGGTAACTGTGGCACCCAAAGCGCTACGATGATTATCCGCGGTATGGCACTGGACGAGATTAAAGTAACCGACCTGCTCCGCGCGCTCTGGAAAGAACTGCAGATTGCCCTGCTCTGCGGTGCGATTTTGGCTGCGGTCAACGGGCTTCGGATTTATTTCCAGTACGGGCGGAATTTAGAGATGACCTTGGTCATTGTCTTGACCTTGATTGCAACCATCGTGATTGCCAAGATTTTGGGATGCTTGCTTCCCATGCTTGCAAAGCTTGTAAAGTTAGACCCTGCGGTCATGGCGGCACCGATTATCTCCACCTGCGTGGACGCTTTTTCGGTCACGATTTATTTCCAAATCGCTGTAAAGCTACTTTCCGAATTACAATAAAAGAACCGTTTTAAGAAAGCACGATTTTCGAATCGAGCTTTCTTTTTTTGTATCAAAAACCTGCATAATCTTTTGAGAAAAAGAAAATATCTTTCTTTTTCTTTCAAAAACCATTGCCTTTTTTCAATTCTCGTTGTAAAAGTTTGAATAGACAGGACACGAAAGTGGCTGTTTGGTTTTGAACCCCTCAGGCAAATCACTTTCAGATTCTTTTTTCTAATCTTCTTCTACAAAACCACACACAAAACCATATAGTTTTCGTTATCGTCTGAGGGGTTTTTCACCGAAAAAAGCAAATTAAAATATGGAGGAAATGAAATGAAAAGGTTCGTATCATTGATCTTGGCGCTGAGCATGGTGCTTGCACTGGTGCCCGTGGCTTTTGCCGAAGACACCCCTGAAAAGTTGGTCTATGACCTGGGTGAGGCGTTTACGCCTGCTACCACTTTTGGCCAGGGGATGGCGGCCGATTATTCACAGTTGGGCTTTACCAAGCCCGAAGGAACTGCCTGGTCGGTTGGCTATTATGGCAATCAAAGCGGTTATGATACATTTACGGAGTTCACCAAACTCTACCGCAACAAGGTTTATACCCGTGCGGCAGGCGACACAGTGAACGATACCCTGACGGTGACCGGGGAAGGCAATTCTCCCACCACTCCCATTACTGCCATGACCATGAGCAGCAGTGCAGGTGTTTCCTACTTCAACCCCGAAAGCACCTATTATAACATTCACGCTTCGGCGGCAGACGTTAAGGGCGACGGCGGCTATGGTATTGACGACGGTAACTGCAACGAAGGCTCGGTGGGTTACAGCTTTGG
>JAGAUM010000191.1 GCA_017620795.1 Clostridia bacterium | reverse complement strand
TGGTTGCATTCCCGTATTGGCGGATGGCAATCGGAGAAAAGTCCATTGGCTTTTCGGTCTTGGGATCTAAAATAACGCAGGGGGAAAAGACACCTTTTTGAACTCGCTTAAAAAAATCGCAGCAATTTTCGGCGAGGCGACGTCTCCATCCCTCGGAAATGTCTGCAATAACCGATGCAGTTTGTCCAAAGGTTTGGTAGGTTAACTCTCTTGCAAGCAGAGGACTAACTCCACAAAAGGTGTTCAACAGGAATTTTTGTACAGGAGTATCGCTTGAAACATTGTTTAACAAGGATAAGAACTGTTCGACATCTGTTGTTAACGGGTTTGTTTTATCCTGTTTTGGCGGAAGTTCGTAATTAAGCCCTGGGAGAATCTGACGGACACTGCTGACTGAAAAATCTACACGTTTGATGGCGTCCAGAATTTTTCCTTCGGCAGAGACCAAAACCAAATTACTGTGTCGGCCCATGATTTCAGCATATAGATGTTTTTGTGTTAAATCGCCTAACTCGTTATAGCCTTCTACGGTCAGCTTCAAAACGCGTTCCATTTCAGGTTGTGTGATGGCGATAATTTTCGTTCCGCAGAGTTGCTTGCGCATAAACATACAAAAAGCAGGGGCGGATAAAGGGTTTTCTTTTTGTTCGGTTGTGATGTGCACCCGAGGCATGGATGCATTGGCGCTGAGAACCAGCTGGTGGGTGGCTCCACTTGCACGGACAGTAAGCCGAATCTCGTCTGGTTCGGGTTGGTATACCTTATCAATTTTGCCGCCGAGGAGCAGTTGATTAAACTCGTGAACGATACATGCTGTTGCAACGCCGTCGAAAGGCATAAAAAAACCTCCAAATCGAAAAAAACTATTTACTTATTTATAAAAATTGTATATAATTATAATAAGTATACATGAAAACTTCAAAGATTGCAAATGAAAAAAGGAGAAAACCCATGGTTAAGAGCATGACAGGCTATGGACGATGCGAAAATATCGCCCATGGTAAAAAGATAACGGTTGAAATCAAATCGGTTAACCATCGCTATTTAGACCTTGCGGTCAAGCTTCACAGTAGCTATGGCTATTTAGAAGACCGCATCAAAAAAGAAGTGCAAAAGTCTGTTTCTCGCGGTAAGGTGGATTTGTATCTCCATATTGAAAACCAAGAGGGAGAGAAAACCATTTCAATTAACGAGTCATTTGCTAAGAACTATTGCAACGCATTAAGACAATTAAAAAAGACTTTAGGCTTGCCTGGCCGGGTGGATGTAGCTTTGCTTTCTCGTAATAACGAGATTTTCCAGTATCAAAAGCCTGAAGAAGACCCAGAACAGTTATGGGAAGATGTAAAAGAAGCTTTGGATAGCGCACTGTCTGATTTCGTTGCGATGCGTGGCAGAGAAGGGGAACGACTGGCTGAGGACTTAAATGCGCGGGGCGCTTATATTCTGTCGATTGTCGAGCAGATTGAAAATGAAAATCCGCGTATTGTCAAAGACTACGAGGAGCGGTTGCTGGAAAAAATTCGCGAGACTTTAGGCGACACCCAAATGGACGAGTCCCGTGTGCTGACCGAGGTTGCTGTTTTTGCGGACCGTGTTTCTTTTAACGAGGAAGTGGTACGTTTAAAGAGCCATTTTAAAGAGCTGGCAAACCTGCTTTCTAAGGACGAGGCGGTGGGACGCAAACTGGACTTCCTGCTTCAGGAAATGAACCGCGAGATTAATACCACCGGTTCAAAATGTAACGATATCACCGTATCGAGAATGGTTGTGGATGTAAAAGCGGAATTGGAAAAAATCCGCGAACAAATACAAAATATTGAGTGACGGAGGACAACATGAAATTAATCAACATCGGTTTTGGAAACATCGTCTCTGCCAATCGTCTGATTGCAATTGTCGGACCTGAGTCGGCGCCCATTAAGCGTATTATTCAGGATGCCCGCGATCGAGGGTTCTTGGTTGATGCTACATACGGCCGTCGCACCCGTGCCGTTTTGATTGCAGACAGCGGACATGTTATCTTGTCGGCTGTTCAGCCTGAAACGGTTGCAAACCGTTTGACGGTCAAAGAAGTGGATGAGGAAACGGAAGATGAAGAATAAGGGCGTTTTGTTGGTGGTTTCCGGCCCGTCGGGTGTGGGTAAAGGAACGGTTTGCCAGCAACTCTTAAAAGCACATCCCGAAGTCTTTTTCTCGGTTTCTGCAACAACGCGAAAAATGCGCGAAATCGATCAGGAAGGCGTGACCTATTACTTTAAAACCAAAGAAGAATTTGAACAAATGGTAGCGGATGATGCGCTTTTGGAATGGGCAACCTTCTGCGACAACTCTTACGGAACCCCCAAAGCTCCTGTTTTGGAACGCTTGAATGAAGGAACCAGTGTTCTTTTGGAAATTGATGTTCAAGGTGCTTTGCAGGTAAAAAAGAACTATCCCGACGCTGTGTTGGTATTTATCCTTCCTCCGTCTCTTTCGACTTTGGAAGAGCGGTTGCGGAACCGTGGCACGGAAACCGAGGAGACCATACAGGTTCGGATGAAGCAGTACCGTCGCGAGTTTGAACAGGCGACAGCATATCAATATCTTGTTATCAATGATGACCTATCGAAAGCGGTCTGTGATTTAGAAGCTGTTTTAAGAGCGGAACAGATGCGCACCGAGCGTTGTCAGCAAATCATAGAGGAGGTTTTTGAATAATGATTTTCCCCGCAATTAGTGACTTAGTCGAAAAAATTGGTAGCCGTTATGGTTTGGTTATTGTTACCGCCAAGCGTGCGCGTGAGCTCTCCGAAGGCAAAGAGCCGTTGGTCGCTCCTGGAAAAAACAAAGATGTAACCGTTGCTGTTAACGAGATTGCTGCTGGCAAGGTCGTTTGTGATGCAACGTGTGAAGATGACACTACCGCAACGACCGAAGAATAATATCCTATCTAAGGAGCTGTTCTGATGCGGAACAATCAAGCAGTTTATTATTTTCATGAAGGAACGAACTACCGGGCTTTTTCTTACTTCGGCATTCATGCCGAAAAGGATGGCCTGGTTTTTCGCACCTATGCGCCGAATGCTCGAGCGGTTTCTATCGTAGGTGATTTCAACGGCTGGAATCCCGAGGCAACGCCCATGTCCTTAATGGAGGAGAGTGGTGGTATCTGGGAAGGCCGCTTGAATTACTTGGAAGCAGGCGCATTTTACAAGTTTGCCATAACAACAGCAGACGGGAAGGTGGTTTATAAAGCAGATCCCTATGCAACCTATTCGCAAACGGCAGGGGACACCGCTTCTATCTATTTTCCCGACCGCGATTACGCGTGGCATGATAGTGCTTGGATCAAGCATCGGAAGAAAAAGGATGCTTTGTCCGAACCATTAAACATTTATGAAGTCCACGCAGGCTCCTGGCGCCGTCATGAGGATGGCAGTTTTTATTCCTATCGTGATTTGGCACGGGAACTGGTTCCGTACGTCAAGGAAATGGGCTATACCCATATTGAGTTTCTGCCGTTGTCCGAGCATCCTTTTGACGGTTCTTGGGGATACCAGTCTACGGGCTATTATGCGCCTACTTCCCGCTACGGTACACCAACCGACCTACGGTACTTGATTGACACCTGCCATCAGCATGGTATCGGTGTCATAATGGATTGGGTTCCTGCTCACTTCCCGAAAGACGAGTTTGGCTTGTACCGCTTTGACGGAACTCCGCTTTATGAGTATAAGACTGAGGACCGAAGCGAATTGCCCAGTTGGGGTACTTGCCGCTTTGATGTGGGCTCTCCCGAGGTCCGAAGCTTTTTAATCTCTTCGCTGACCTATTGGATTGAAGCGTATCACATTGACGGATTCCGCGTTGATGCAGTAAGTTCCATGATTTATCTGGACTATGACAAGAATAACGGGGAGTGGACACCGAACTGCTATGGTGGAAACGAGTGCTTGGAAGCGATCGACTTCTTTAAAAAGTTGAACTGGTATATGCAGACCGAATACCCTTCTATCGTGATGATTGCAGAAGAGTCTACTGCGTTTCCGAAGGTCTCACACCGTGTAGAGGATGGTGGACTGGGCTTCCGTTTCAAATGGAATATGGGTTGGATGAATGACACACTCCGTTACATTTCTACTGACCCGTTGTTTAGAAAACACCATCAGAACTTGGCGACATTTTCTTTTTCTTATGCGTTTTTCGAGCATTATATCCTGTCTATTTCACATGATGAGATGGTCCATGGCAAATGCTCGTTAATCGGTCGTATGCCTGGCGAATATAACCAGAAGTTCGACGGCGCCCGTGGTTATCTGGGCTATATGTTCGCCCATCCGGGAAAGAAGCTGCTCTTTATGGGCAGTGAGTTTGCACAGTTCATTGAATGGGATTATAAAAAAGGTTTGGACTTTTTCTTACTTGATTATGACTCCCACCGTAAGTTCCAGACCTTTGTCAGAGAATTGAATTTGTTCTATCTGGCACATCCCCAATTATGGCAGGAGGACTTTTCCGAAAAGGGGTTCTCTTGGATTGCAGGGGATGATTGCGAAAACAGTGTTCTTGCTTTTCGCCGTCTTGACCGCCGCAAACGTGAGCTGATTGCGGTAGTGAATTTTACTCCGGTCAAGCGGGAAGGGTATTTAATTGGTGTCAACCATGCAGGTGAGTACCAAGAGGTATTCAACACCGACGCCCTTCGCTTCGGGGGAAGCGGAGTGGAAAACGAAGGTGTCCTGCAAAGTATTCCAATGAATGTACACGGTTGCCGTCGGGCGTTGTCTTTGACATTGCCACCATCGGGCGTGATTTTCTTGGAACGGGTATCCAAAAAAGAAAAGAGCATTCGCCTAACAAAATAAGGGAGGAATTTGTGTGGTTAACAATCGGAACAAGGAATGGGTTTGTATGTTGTTGGCAGGAGGTCAGGGAAGCCGTCTTTATGCCCTGA
>JAGAUM010000023.1 GCA_017620795.1 Clostridia bacterium | reverse complement strand
GCCCGAGCTGGGGATTTCCCTTTTGAAGCATAACGGCAACTGGGATTTGGCAAGCCATCCCATCCATGACGATACCGACACCATGCACAAGGACAACCGTGACGGCGTCAACGGCTATTCTCCGTGGTTGCGCTTTGCCAAGATTTTAAAGCGTGAGCTGGGCTATCCCATCGGCTTGATTTCTGCCTCCCGTGGCGGTGCAGGGCTCTTTGAATGGAACCCTGACGAGAACGGAAACCTCTACATCAACATGATGTATATTATGAAAGAACTCCACAAGAGCACCAAGGTAAAGGGTGTTTTGTGGTATCAAGGCTGTACCGATTCGGAAGTGGAGGATCGCATCCCCACCTACCGCGATCGGTTTGAAAACCTGATCAACCACTGGAGAGCCGACTTTAACCAGCCTGATTTACCCTTTATGACCGTACAGATTTCTTCTTTTGGTGGCAACTGGGACACCACGGCACAGCGGGCTTGGGGACGAATTCGCGAAGCACAGCGTCAGGTGGCTTTGACCTGCGAGAATGTTTATCTCTCTCCCATTTATGACGCAACCCTGTCCGACCCCTGCCATATCGACGCAAGCTCCTGCGTCCGTTTGGGCGAGCGGATTGCGTATCAGACCTTGGAAAAGGTCTATCATAAGCCCCAGTACTACGGCACGGCAGGTTCGGTCACCGAAGCGGTTCGGGACGGAGACTGCTCTGTTAAGCTCCACTTTGACCATATCTATGGCGAGATTTATACCATGGCTACGCCGACCTACGCTTCTCCTTATGTGTTGGAGGACGAGTCGGGCTTCCATCAGCCCATCGGCATCGGCGCAACCGATCAGGCAGAGATTACCCTTACCTTTGCCGAGCCCGTTGGAAAGAACGCGCAGGTGCATTATGCATGGCAGAAACACCCTGTCGGGTTTGCCACGGTGGATTTTGAAAATCACTTGCCGATTTTGGCATTCTACGGTGTTCCCGTCCTTGACAAAGAATGACGGTTGTGCTATGATAATCGGAGATTATTAGATTCGAGGTAAGATTATGGACGCACAGGTAATTGCATCACAATTTACAATCCAAAGCCCTGTTGTTTCCGCAAAGCCCATGGGCATTGGAAACATCAATGCATCCTTTGTTGTCACCTGCGAGGATGGCAGCAAGTATGCTTTACAAAGAATCAACACCAACATCTTTAAAGACCCCAAAGGGATGATGAACAACATCTTCGCCGTGACTGAGCATATCCGCAATAAGGTCGCATCGGAAGGTGGAGACCCCGACCGTGAGGTCTTGCAGTACTTAAAGACTGCAGAGGGTGAGACGGTTTATGAGACCGAAGAAGGGGTTTATCGGATGTATCGGTTCGTGGACGATGTGCTGACCATCCAGCAGGTCCCCGATGCCGAGTGGGCATACCAGTGTGCTTTCGCCTTTGGACGGTTCCAAAAACAACTGTCCGACTTTGATTCGTCGGTCCTGATTGAGACCATCCCCAACTTCCACCACACCCAAAAGCGGTATGAGACCTTTTTGGCAAGCGTGGAAAAGGACGCTACAGGCAGAAAAGAAGAGGTTGCCGATTTAATCGAGTTTGCCAAGAAAGAGTCCTATCTGGCATCCGCCATCGTAAAGGATGTGGAAGCAGGGGTTCTGCCCGTCCGCGTCACCCATAACGATACCAAGATTAACAATATCTTATTCAACCCCGAAACCAAGCGCGGCATGTGCATCATCGACTTAGACACGGTTATGCCTGCCACCACCCTTTATGACTTCGGGGACATGGTCCGCACCGCCGCTACCGTCACCGAAGAGGATGACGAGCGATATGATCAGGTGGGCATGGACCTGCGCTACTTCAAGGCGTTGGTCAAGGGTTATTACGAAGGCTCGGACGGCGCTTTGACCCGTGAGGAAATCAAGCGGTTCCCCTTAAGTGCCAAGGTCATTACTTACGAAACCTTCCTGCGGTTCTTGACCGACTACTTAGACGGCGATGTTTACTTTGCCTGCCGCAAAGACCGCCACAACCTGATTCGTGCCACCAATCAGATGTATCTCCTTCGTAACATGGAAGACCATTACGAGCAGATGCTTTCGGTACTGGACGAACTGTAATCAAAAAGGGTGAACGACAAACCGTTCACCCTTTTTTAGGAGATTTTTATGGAACGTGTATTAATCGGAATAAGCGGAGGCGTTGACAGCAGTGT
>JAGAUM010000190.1 GCA_017620795.1 Clostridia bacterium | reverse complement strand
TTGATTTTGGAAAAACTGCGATTGAACGAAAGGTGTATGAAAAAGGGGCCTTGCCTCAAAAAATCATCGTGCCTTTCTGTCCTGAAAGTGAGCTGTCGGGGATTGAGTACAAGGACTACATGAACGCCGTGTGCTATCGCAAGGTCATTACCATAGAAGAACACGAGCTGACGGGCCGGGTCTTTTTGCACTTTGGCGCGGTAGACTTTAAGACCACCATTTATGTAAACGGAAAGTATGCAGACACCCATATCGGCGGCTATGCTTCTTTCAAGGCAGACATCACCAAGCTGGTTCACCCGGGGGAGAACGAGATTTTCGTCCATGCGGAGGATGACGCACGGAGTAATGAACAGCCCCGCGGTAAGCAGTGCTATCAGTATGAATCCACCGGTTGCCATTATACCCGTACCACCGGCATCTGGCAGACGGTTTGGCTGGAGTTTGTTCCCGAATCGTATATTAAAAACTGCAAGTACTACCCCGATATCGAAAACCAATGCTTAAACATCGAAGGCGAGGTTTGTGGCAAAGGGGAGGTAACCCTGGTCGCTTCTTACCAAGGCAAAGAGATGGGACGTGCCTCTGTACAAGCAGAAAACGGATTCTTCTTTGCCCATCTGCCTTTGGCGGAATTGCATCTGTGGGAGATTGGCAAGGGTCGCTTATACGACCTGAACCTGACCTTTGGTGAGGATCAGGTTGTCAGCTACTTCGGGATGCGTAAAGTCCATTTAGACGGACTGAAGTTCATGTTTAACAACCGCCCGTTGTTTTTGCGTACGGTTTTGGACCAAGGCTTTTATCCCGATGGCATTTACACTGCCCCCGATGATAAGACTTTAAAACGCGACATTTTCTTGGCGAAAGAGTTGGGCTTTGACAGTGCGCGCCTCCACCAAAAGGTGTTTGAAAAGCGGTTCTTGTATCATTGTGACCGTGAGGGTTACATCGTCTGGGGTGAGCATGCCAACTGGATGATTGACTACAACGGCGCCGTTGGTGCAGAAAACTTCCTCTGCGAATGGGCAGAGATTCTGGAGCGGGACTTTAACAGCCCTGCGTTAATTGGCTGGTGTCCCTTCAATGAGACTTGGGGCTATATCGCCCGTGAAGCCAAGACCCGCGTCATCGAGGCGGCATACAAGATGACCAAGCTCTATGACCGTACCCGCCCCTGCATTGAAGTCAGCGGTAACTACCATCTGGACAAGAAAGAAATCCACGACGTTCATGACTACGAGCAAGACCCCGAGAAGTTCCGCGAGTACTACTCCCACATTGCTGAGGGAGAGGTTCGGGACCAGATTGGACGAAAAGAGCCCCATACCCAACCCTACTTTGGCGAACCGATTTACGTCAGCGAGTATGGCGGCATCCGCTGGTCGGAAGGGGACGGTTGGGGTTACGGCAACGCGCCCAAGACCTTGGACGAGTTCGTTTCCCGTTATATCGGTCTTGCGGAGGTGCTGCTGCAGCATCCCTCCATCATGGGTCTGTGCTACACTCAGCTATACGATGTAGAGCAGGAACAGAATGGTATTTATTATTATGACCGCACACCCAAGTTCGATGCCGAGGTCATGGCAAAGCTGAAAGCAGTCTTGCTTCAAAAGGCGGCAATCGAGGAATAAAATCACAGGCTTGTACATAAATAATGATGTACAAGCCTGATTTTTTTTGAAAAAACCTCTTGACAAATTTTAGGGAAGGTGTATAATAGCTATAGTTAGACGAAACTAACTTGTAAGAAATGGCAGGTGAAAGAAATGACGTTAAAAGAAGCGCAGGACGGCGTAACCTATACGATTCAGCAGATTTTGACCGACGATGAAGAGCTCAATGCCTTCTTGTTCTCTTTAGGTTGTTACAGCGGAGAAGAGATTACGGTCGTTTCTCACTTAAAAGGCGGTTGTGTGATTTCGGTAAAAGATGCCCGTTATCATATTGACAACCAGTTGGCAGAAGCAATCCTGATTTAAGCTTTGTTTTTTTGCCCGACGGTTAGCCTTGGCTAACTCAAGAATGGAGGAAAAAGAAATGAGAATTGCATTGGCAGGAAACCCCAACTCGGGTAAGACCACGATGTTCAATGCCTTGACCGGACGGAACGAGAAGGTGGGCAACTGGGCAGGGGTTACTGTTGAGAAAAAGGTACATAACTTGAAAAAAGCGTATCATGTTGTGGAGGAAGCCGTTGCGGTGGTCGACCTTCCCGGTGCATACTCCATGTCCCCCTTTACGGGTGAGGAGAGCATTACCAGCGCTTATGTAAAAGAAGAAAATCCCGATGTTATTATCAATATTGTGGATGCGACCAACTTAAGCCGTAGCTTGTTCTTTACCACACAGTTGCTGGAGTTGGGCATCCCCATGGTGGTTGCCTTAAATAAGAGCGATATCAACGAAAAGAAAGAAACCGTCATTGATACAAACGCATTATCCGAGAAGCTGGGCTGTCCCGTGGTGAATACCACCTCCACCTCTGCAGACGGATTAAAGGAAGTGGTCGAAGCCGCTGTAGAGCAGGTGGGGAAAAAGCAGACGGCACCCTTCTATCAAGGAACGATAGACCTGACCGATAAGGCTTCCGTAGAAGCAGCTGACCGCAAGCGCTTTGAATTTGTCAACCGCATCGTCAAGACGGTTGAGACCCGCAAGGTTCTGACCAAGGACAAGAACAAGGGCGACAAAATCGATGCTGTTCTGACCAACAAATGGTTGGGGATTCCGATTTTTGCCGTGGTCATGTGGTTGGTGTTCCAGATTTCTCAGGCTTGGGTTGGACCTTATGTTGCCGATACTCTGGTTGCATGGTTAGAAAGCGGTCAGGCGTGGGTCGGTGGCTTGCTGGAAAACGCTTCCCCCTTCCTGTCTGCCCTGTTGGTTGACGGTGTTATTGGCGGTGTGATTGCCGTTGTGGGCTTTTTGCCTCTGGTCATGGTCATGTATTTCTTAATCGCCATCTTAGAAGATTGCGGATACATGTCCCGTGTAGCAGTCGTTTTAGACCCCATCTTTAAGAAGGTCGGTCTGTCGGGTAAGTCGGTCATTCCTTTTGTCATCACGGTCGGTTGCGCCGTCCCTGGTGTCATGGCAAGCCGCACTATCCGCAACGAGCGGGAGCGCCGTGCTACTGCCATGCTGGCTCCCTTTATGCCCTGTGGCGCAAAGATTCCTGTCATCTCCTTGTTTGCAGGTGCCTTCTTTGAGAACGCGGGCTGGGTCAGTACGGTAATGTATTTATCGGGCATCGTCCTGATTTTCCTGGGTGCTTTGCTGGTCAACAAAATTGCTGGTTATAAAGCCAGAAAGTCCTTCTTTATTATTGAACTTCCCGAATACAAAGTACCTTCTTTGTGGGGCGCGTTCAAGTCCATGTGCAACCGTGGCTGGTCTTACATTGTGAAGGCTGCAACCATCATCCTCCTTTGTAATACTGCAGTGCAGATTATGCAGTCCTTTGACTGGTCCTTTGGCTTGGCAGAGTCGGCTGACCAATCTATTTTAGCGTCTATTGCAGGACCCTTTGCTTACCTGTTGGTTCCCATTGTAGGCGTACTGTCCTGGGAGCTGGCGGCTGCAGCGGTAACCGGCTTTATTGCAAAAGAGAACGTGGTCGGCACTTTGGCAGTCTGCTTTGTAGGCCTTGAGAACTTGATTGATACCGAAGAACTTGCCCTGATGGAAGGCGCAGGTACCGAGGTAGCAGGGGTGATGGCAATCACCAAGGTTGCGGCGCTGGCATATCTGATGTTCAACCTGTATACACCGCCTTGCTTCGCCGCAATCGGTGCTATGAACGCTGAAATGAAGAGCACAAAGTGGCTTTGGGGAGGCATCGGCTTGCAGTTGGCAGTAGGCTATACGGTGGCTTATCTGGTTTACACCATCGGTACCTTGGCAATCGACGCTGCAGCATTGAATATCGGTGCCGCTATCGCAGGACTCATCGCTGTTCTGGCAATGGCTGCCGTTGTATTGGCTTTGATTCATAAGACCGAAAAGAGCTTGGTATCGTAATATGGAAAACGCAATTATTATCTTAATTCTTGCCGTGATTATCGGTGGGATCGTATGGTATCTGTACCGACAAAAGAAACAAGGCGCCAAGTGTATCGGTTGCCCCTATTGCAAACAATGTAACGGTTCTTGTTCCACCAAAAAAGAGGATGCTTAAGCATCCTCTTTTCTTTACGCGTCAATCTCGAACAATTCACGGGGGTAGTTGGTCAGGTTTTCACACCCGTCTTCGGTGACACAGACCACGTCCTCCATTCGTAACCCCGTTTCGGTCTTTGCATTCCCTAAAAAGATATCCACGCAGAACGCCATTCCTGCTTCCAGCAAGTAGTCGGAGTTGGTTTCAATCCACGGTGCTTCTCCTTCCATGGTGCCGTTTCCGTGGCAGGGGCCGTAAAGGAGCCAGTTGCCGTAGCCCATGGCAGTGACGTTTTCAATATGGAACTTGGCAATCTCACAGGCAGGAACGCCTGCCTTTAACCGTGCGATGATATCGGCTTGGGCTCTGTAGCCTACTTCAATCAGCTCTTTTTGTTCGGGGGTGGCTTTGCCAAAGACCACCGGTCTGCCAATGCTGGACGCATACCCGTCTACCCGAGCGCCAATCTGGATAAAGGTCATGTCGCCCTTTTCAATTTTTTTGTTACGGGGACGGCTGATGGCTTGATTCGAACCCTTGCCCGTCAGCACCCAGACGGGGTAAGACTCCCGTTCTGCCCCCAACTCGTGCATCTTCCCCAAAGCCAGGCCGGCAACCTGCTGTTCGGTCATGCCGACGCGGATGTTCTCTCGGACATAGTCAAAGGTTTCGGCGGTGATTCGTGCGGCGGCGCGCATGCATGCCAGCTCATTTTCCGTTTTGTGCATACGGATGTTGTTGACGAGTTCGTCCGCTTTTTCTACTTTTACGGACAGCGCCTCGCAAAGAGCTTCATAAACCCCAATGGTCATTAAAGGCAGTCCTGCCACACCAAAACGATGGATGGGTTGATTGTTCATGATTTCGGCAAAAAGAGCGGAAAAGGTGTCTAATTTCTTGCCCGGGTATTCGGGCTCGGACGATTCCCGAAAGGCTTTTAATAAGCGGATGTCTGGAATCTTGGAGCGGTCGGAAGCGTAAGTATAGCTCTCAGGCCCGATTAAAAGCATGGGTTCACCGTCGGCAGGAATCAGCACCCCTGCCGTCTCAAAAGAAGGCCAGTAGTTGGAAAAATAGCGGACAAACTGCGGTTCCGCTTCGTTTCCGTAGCATAACAGCAGGTCAAACCCCTCCTGTTTCATGGCGGCTTGTACTTTTATGACCCGTTCTTTGTATTCTTTGTTTGGAATGGATGGAATGTTTCTCATCATTTACTCCTCTCCGCAAAGCCAGTCGGCAGGATTCTTTGCCAACATGGTCTGGATTTGTTCGTTGGTAATTCCTTCGTCCTCCATCATGGGAACGATATTGGTCAGCACATGGTCGTAGCCCCAACCGCCGTAGCAGTGAAGTAGGTTTTTAAGGCAGAGGTCACAGGTCAGAAGCAGTTGGCTCAAATAGCCCTGATCAATGAGCTTTTTCAGCAGTGCCACCCGTTGGGTGTCATGGACGAAGTTGCCGTAACCTGAATTGCGTACTTCCCGACGGATGTAATATTCCTTGCCGAAGTTGTCAAACTCGATATAAACACCCTTTTTAAGCAAGGCAAGGATGTATTCCTCGCGGTTTTCCACATCCACATGGCTGATGCAAATTCGCTTTGGGTTGACCCCTGCCGCAAGCAGGATGTCTGCGGCTTCGATGCCGTTGGTCGTCCAGGGGTTGATATGCACATTGATGGCGGCACCTGTTTTATGATGGGCAATGGCGGCGGCACGAAGGACGCGGCGCTCTTTGTCATCGAAAATCTCGCTGATGCCGATTTCGCCAATATAGCCTGCGCGAACCCCGTCTACCCCTTGGGTCAGCTCCTGCACCATCAACTCGCCGATTTCTGCCTCGGTCATGGCGTCCAGTGCTTTAGGATGCGTTTCACCTACATAAAACCCTGTACCCATGATGATGTTCAGTCCCGTTTCTTTGGCGATACGCGCCAAGCCTTGGGGGTTTCTGCCGATTCCGGGCAGCGATGCATCCACCACCGTGGTTCCGCCTGCACTTTTAAAAAAGTTCAGCTCGCGGATTGCGACTTCTTCGTTGTCTAACAGCAGGTTGTCTTTTAATGCATAGCAATCGCGGCTTAAGATACCCAGATTCCACATTTCCACTTTTTGTGTGGCAGGGTCCTCTACGCCCGGGACGGGAAGCGCCTGATAAAAGGCGGTCAGGTCCAACAGCACGTGCTCGTGCGGGGCAACGATGCCCAGCTCTGATTTTTTTAAAGGTTTGATAACGCTCTGAATGTCCATCTTTTCACCTCTTTCTCTTTTAGTATGCAAAAAAGTTCTCTAAAAAGCTATGGGAGAACACGCTCAGAAAATAGGGAATCGACACAGAATCCGAATTGGGATTGACACCCTTATAAACTTCCCGTATAATTTAAAAAAGGGGGCGAGTACATGGACGAGGCCGTTGCCGTTGTAGAAAAAGAACAGCTTTTCAGACCGCAGATGAAAGTGCATATCCATCTGTCCGATGAGCTTTTGGATTATGTGGGGGTATTGCACCGCCACAACTTCATCGAAGTGGTCTATATTTTGTCGGGGCGTGCCACCCACACCATCGACGGAGCGGAATATCAAGTGAAAAAGGGGGATGTTGCAGTCATCAACGCCCATGAAACGCATGCGTTTGTCGCAGATGCTTCTTGTGATGAACCCTTTTTGGCGTACGACCTGATGTTCACTCCCGATTTTTTGGACGAGGGTGGTCTGGCAGGGGAGGACTTTTCTCTGCTGTCCGATTCCTTTTTGTTCTATTCCCTGTTCCCCGAGGAGCAGGACTTTAAGAAACGGTTTAACCTGATTCCTGCCCGTTACGAGCTGGGCGCAGTTTTCGATAAAATTTATACCGAGTACAAAAGCCGAAAACTGGGCTACGTCAACCTGATTCGCCTCTACACGGCGGAGATTATGATTCATCTGCTCCGCAAGATTCAGACCCGTGACGAAAACCAACTGTCCTCGGCACAGCATAATATTGTTTTCGAGGTCATGGACTATATCGAAAAGAACTATAGCATTAAAATCAAGACCGAGGAGATTGCCTCCAAGCTGTTTTTTAATAAAAACTATATTTCAAAGCTCTTTAAAAAAGAAACCGGTAGGTCCATTCATGAGTTTGTGAAAGAGTTCCGCTTAAAAGAAGTCTGTAAACAGCTGTCCGAAACAGGGCGCAACATTGCAGATATTGCAATGGATTGCGGGTTTACGGATATGAAAACCTTTTACGCGACGTTCAAAAAGCAGATGGGATGTACTCCGAAAGAATTTCGAAATCGGGAAAGAATGGACTTGCCAAAAAGATAGATTTATGTTATGCTCTAACGGGTGATGAAAATGCGTTTTATTGTAGGAAAAGCCAGTCGCTATCTGGACCGACCCTTGCCCTTTCACGAGCATAAGGAAAACGAAGCGATTGTCTATTTCGGAGGAACAGGCACGCTCCATATAGACGACCGTACCTTTGCTGTCGAAGAGGGGATGATTGCCTTGGTTCCCCCCAACACGAAACACAGAAATACCTCTCCAAACGCTTTGCAGGCGATTTTTGTGCGCGGAGATTTTAACCATTTGTTTCAGGTTACCGAGCCACTTTTAATCCGTGGAGTGGACCGGAACGAGGGACTGTTACTGGCGCAACTGTTGTTGGAAAACCAACATGAAAAGCCCGATTATGCTGAGGCATTGGGGAACGCTCTTTCCTATTATATCTTGAATCACATGAACATCCAAAACCCGGTGGAACAGGCAGTAAGCCGTATTATACAAGCGCTGACCGCCCAATATAATGATCCCTGTTTAAGTGTGACCGACCTTTTAAACCAAAGCGGTTATGCAGAGGACTATATCCGCGCTTGCTTCAAGCGCACGGTGGGAAGTACCCCTAACGGGTATCTGACCATTTTGCGGATTCGTCACGCTTGCCAGATGATTGACGCTTATAAAACGGTCATACCCTTGTCCGAGGTGGCAGAGCAGAGCGGATACTTGGACTATGTAAACTTCTGTCGTCGTTTTAAGCAGGTTATGGGCATCTCGCCCCAACAGTATAAAAATAAAACCCAACTCGATTGAGTTGGGTTTTTAATTGCTTTTCTTTTGTATCAGCAACATAACAGTCGGAATCAGCACCAGTTGTATGATAATCCCTGGCAGGGCATCCACTACACCGCCCACAAAAAAGGCTTCCCAGGTAAAGGGCTTGTTTGCAACGCCCAATAAAATCGCTTTGGCAATCCCCCAAGTGATGCGTCCTGCTACCATGGCAGAAAGGAGACAGGCATATAGGGACAAGACGTTTCTTTGACCGATTTTTTTGTACAGAATCCCGATGACTCCGCCATAGGTGGCAAGCTCAATTGCCATCCAAAGGGCGTTGGGGTAAAGAGGAGGCATGCCAAAAATCACGCCACGGAAAAAAGGGAGCGCCAGCCCCACCAACAGTCCGTACTTCGGACCGCAGAGAAGTCCGCAGAGAAGCACGGGGATGTGCATGGGCAAGAGCGTGTCACCGATTTCTTTGATTTGTGCTGTGAACAAGGGGAGCACCGCCCCCAAAGCCAGAAAAAGGGCGGAGAGAATCAGGTTCTTATGCTTCATTTTTTTCTTCCAACCAATCATAGGCCAACCGCGGTGCGCCGTCGGCAAGATAAATCGTACCCCGATGGGTAAATCCGTTCTTTAAAACCACGTGTTGCATGGGCTTGTTATCAGCATGAGTATCCACCCGAAGATGCGAAAACTTCGTCCGTGCGAATCGGACGCACTCGGCAAAGACCCCGTTTTTCGTCCGTGCAGAGGCAATCCGATGAATGGTGCCATAAGGGGTGTCCGACGCCCATGCCCCGTCAATGGTTGCATAGGTGGGGTCTGCTCCGCCGATTAAAGCAAAGCAGCCGTAAATACAAGCGTCTTCGTATAAGACATATAACTGCCTTTTTTCAATATCCGAAAGCAAGGTCTGATCATCGGGATAGGCGCCGTTCCACTGGTTGGGGTTGCCATGGGTGTGCATAAAGTTTTTGGCAACGGCATAAATCTCCAAAACCCTTTGCAGGTCCTCTTTTTCTGCCAATCGTATCATAAGTCTTAATCCTCTCTTGCTGTTGGGACTATTATACCAAAGAAGTTTCCTCTTTTCAACCCCACCTTTTTGTGGTATACTAAAGCAAAGGAGTGATTGTATGACTTTTTTATGTTATCCCAAATGCACCACCTGCCAAAAGGCGCAAAAATGGTTGGATGGGCAGGGCGTTTCTTATACCCTGCGCCACATCAAAGACCAACCGCCCACCTATGAAGAGCTAAAGGCATGGCATCAAAAGAGCGGTCTGCCTTTAAAAAAGTTCTTCAACACCTCGGGACTTTTGTATAAGTCTTTGGGCTTAAAGGACAAGCTCCCCCAAATGACCGAGGAGGAACAGCTCCGTCTGTTAGCCA
>JAGAUM010000189.1 GCA_017620795.1 Clostridia bacterium | reverse complement strand
TCCAGCTTGACGTTGACATAACCGCCGTTGGCCTGGAACTCGGAAACGCCCATATCCTCGCGGAGGTTTACTTTGGGGGTATAGCCCTCCAGCTTGGTCAGCTTTTCAATCTTACCTGTACCCAGATACGAGCCTTCGGGGGTATAGATGCGCAGTACGTCTTGCTCGAAGAAGTACTTCGAAGCGTTGGAGCTTAAAGCGACGACATACTCGGTGTCGCTCTTACGTTCTGCCACGCGGGAGAAGGCACCATAGCAGTTAAAGCCATCATCCCCTGCGCCTGCGAAACGGGAGTTTTCAATGGTGGGACCGATATGCATGTAGTTGATGTGTGCCGCGTCGGCAACGGAAGACATGACGCGGTCTTCAATGGCACCCAAAGGACGGGGACCGGGCTCGACACGGAAGTTATCAAAGCGGTGAGCTCCGTAGCCACCCGAAATGCCCAGGCCGACCGAACCACCCCAAGCGCCCATGTTGATAAACTGGCACTCTTTCGAATCGGTAATGGTGACACAGGCTTTGGTGGAGTTGCGGTTGCCGCCTGCCAAAATGTCGCCTACCTCAATGCCCAACTGGGTCATGCGAGCGTTCTTTAAGCGGTACTTGCGGTCGCCGATTTTCTCTAACTTGGAGAAGTTATTAACCTGATTGGACGGTACGCCGTAATGGGAAGTACCGTCAGGCTTATAAACCTGGGTATGGATTTCGTCACTGAAACCTCTGCGGTCTTCTTCGTAGATACGATAGCCCAAAGGAATCTCGATTTCCAGACACAAATCGTCAGGCTTTACTGCAGTAACGCGAGCCTGCCACATGGTCAAAGGCTCATAGTCGATGTTTAAGTTCTTGACGATGACATTCTCACAACCGTCCACATACAAGCCACGGCCACTGGGGGTCTGGCAAAGCAGGGTAGAGCCGTTACCGTCGAGGGTGAAGTCCTTCATATTGGCAAGGTTTAAGTGGATGTTTTCAACAGCGGAAATGCGATAAGCGCCCTTTTCCAGAGTCAAGGTCTTTTGGCCTGCGTTGTAAGCGTCTTCAATCATTTTTTGCAGGTCTACTTCAAAGATGGGCGCGTCATAAGCGGGATGAATCTCCCCTGCTGCCAGCTTACGGACCGGTTTCTTTAACAGGTCGCGGAAACGCTTGATGATGACCGCGGCTTCCGCACGGGTAGCATTGCCCTTTGCGTTAAAGCTTCCGTCGGGGTTACCGGTAACGATGCCTTCCCCTGCGGCTTTGGCAATGTATTCGTTGGTCCAGCTTGCAAAAGTTGCAGCGTCTGTAAAGCCTTCTTTCTTATTCAACAATGCACCACGGATTTCTTCTGCCAGACGGACAATGACCGAGGTCATTTCCTCACGGCTGATGGGTTTGTCCGGATAGAAGTTTCCATCAGCGGTTAAATTCTGGTCGATGGCGCCGTAGGCTTTGGCAGCCGAAACGGTGGTCGCAAACCAGGCGTTTGCCGCAACGTCTGCGTAAGGCGCAGACTCCTCGGGATGTAGGTTAGTCAGCTTGGATACCAGGGTAATAAACTCTGCTCTGGTAATCTGGGCATCGGGATCAAACACCCCGGGTACTTTACCCGAAATGATGCCGTCCTGTGCCAAAGGCAGGACGTAGTTTCTTGCCCAGTGACCGTTTAAGTCGGCAAAGTCTACCGTTGCCGCTTGGGTCATGGTGGGCACCATGCTGACAAGCATTGCAAGCAGCATGACAAGACACAGTACTTTTTTCATTCTTTCTTCCTCCATTTGTTATAATGCTTTTCCATTATAACAATTTACTTGCAAAAAAGCAACAAAAAAGTCCGATTTTCATCGGACTTTTTATTTTACTTCTGGATATTCTTGGTGGCTTCAGTAGCACGAACCTCGGTACGGGAGCCTTCCCATTTGTTGCCCGAAAGGATTGCGCCGTCTACCTTGTCCAGATAGATACTGGGCAGACCCTGACGTGCATCGGGGTGGGCTTCTTTAATGGTGTTGTTTTTTAAGGTGACGCCGGTGATGTGGGTCAGCTTGAAGTCTTCACCGTGG
>JAGAUM010000188.1 GCA_017620795.1 Clostridia bacterium | reverse complement strand
GGTCATCAATGCTGCCGCCTTGGGCGTGTTGGACCGCGTCCTTCCCCAGATTGCGGAGCGTGCCGAAGAAATTGATTTACAAAAAGCGTTCCCCCATTTTTATCCATTACTGGAAGACGGGGGCATGGACGCACTGTTGGCTACTGCAAGCGTTTTTGACTCTTATCCTCACGCAAAGCTACGTTCTTATCACGAATAACAAAAAAGAGATGTCGAAAGACATCTCTTTTTATTTGGAGAGGTTTTAGCAATGGCGCGGACCGAAGAGGTCACCACCACAGAGAAGCAAAAAGATGACAGCAATGACAATAATCCAGATGAGTGAATTGTCCTTGTCAAAAAGGTTACAGCCCATATCGGTATCCTTTCAGCAATCAGCAGCCGCAGCCGCAGTCGTTGTTGTTACTGCCACAACCGCAGTTGCCGGAGAAGAGCAGTAAGAACAGGATGATGAACCACAAAATGGCATCGTTTTCAAAGCCTCTGAACACAGATATTCACCTCCTTTTTAAACGAAGAAGTTGTTAGCAGAAGGTGTTGGTGTTGCAGCCGTTGCCACAATCACCGCCGAACAACAGCAAGAAGACCAGGATGAAGAACAGAATCGAGCAGTCGTTGCCGAACAGATCTCTGCAGAATCTCACAGAATCACCTCCTATCACTTCATCCTATGTCGATGGGGTGTTTTTGGTGCGGAAAAGGTTTGACAGAGTTTCGGCAATAGCGTATACTAAAAGAAAGGGGGAGATGTTGTGTCCTTAAAACTACTCTGCGGTCGGAGCGGAACAGGAAAAACAGAGCGTCTGTTTTCCGAATTTGCTTCGTCCCAAGCGAAAAAACGAATCTTGCTGGTTCCCGAATCCTTTTCCTCGGAGGCGGAACGCATTGCCGTTGGAAAACTGGGCGGATTAGGTCCTAACGGGGCGGAAGTCTATAGCTTTCGTCGGATGGCGCACGCCGTTCGGGAGCAGTTCGGCAGTTTCGGCCGTGAGTACCTGACCGCAACCGATCGGGTGCTTTTGATGAGCACAGTAATTGACCGCAGCATTGACCAATTACAGCTTTTAAAGCGTGCTGCATCGACCCCTGCGTTTGTGTCCGTGATGTTGGATTTAATCAGCGAATGGAAGCGCTATGGCATTACCCCCGAAAAGCTTTTTTCCTTCTGCGAAACGGCAGAAAAAAGTGTGTTAACCGCCAAGCTTTCCGACCTTGCGTTGTTATATGCTGCCTATGAGGAGCGACTGGGCGACCGCTATGCCGACCCCAAAGACGACCTTTCTTTATTGGCAGAGCAGTTACCCAAAACCGACCTGTTTGACGGAGCCGAATGGTTCTTAGACGGGTTTTATGAGTTTACCAAAACGGAGTTAAAGATTTTGGGGTTGCTTTTAAAATCAGGCAACCGCATGACCGTGTCCCTTCTTTGCGACGGGGTGCAAAAGGGCGATTCTGCGCCCTTTGAAGCGGTTCGGCGTACCGCAGAAAAGCTGATTTTAACCGCCACCGAAGCAGGGGTTTTGGTAGAAGAAACCACTGTTTTAACAGACCGACATCGGTTTGTTCATGCGCCCGATTTAGGGTACGTAGAATCGGTCATGGCAGAGCTCAGCTCCCCTTTGCCAGAGTCTACGGAGCATCTTTGCGTCACCCCTTGCCCCGATGTGTACGAAGAACTTCACGCGGCGGCACGGGAGGTCCTGCGTTTGTGCCGCGAAGAGGGGTATCGCTTCCGCGAAATGGCCCTGTTGGCACGGGATCTGACCCCTTATAAAGCGTTGTTATCACAGGTTTTCCGCTCCTACGGGATTCCTGTATTTTTAGACAATAAGGTTTCGGCACTGAACCATCCGACGATTCAGTTTTGCTTGCTTGCTTTGGATGCCGTAGCCAACAGCTACGCACCCGAAGCCATGTTTGATTATTTGAAAAGCGACCTGCTCCCCCTACCCTTTGAGACCCTGTGCAAGATGGAAAACAAGGTCTTAAAAGAGGGCATCCGTGGGAAGGGCTGGAAGACTCCTTGGGAGGATTATCTGGAGGAGGCTCGCCAAACAGTAATTACGCCTCTTGAAACTTTCCGTGAGAAGGTGGCATACGGCGTTTCGGGACGGGAGATGGCGAAGGCGTTTTACGAGCTGTTGGTGGATTTGAACGTTCCCGACACCTTAATGAAAAAAGAAAAAGACCTGTTGGATAAGGGCGCTTTAAAAGAACGTGAGGTTACCCGTCAGGTCTGGCATCTTTTGTGCGGACTTTTAGACCGCGTTGCCGATTGGTTAGACGAGGACCGCCTGACCGCAACTCGTTTTGCTCAGGTTCTTAAAATGACCTTCCAGACCTTGGAGCTGGGAAGCATTCCGCCCATGCAGGATGCGCTGTTGATTTCTGACACTGCACGGGTGCGGAGCGGACGAATTCGGGCGGTACTACTGTTGGGTGCCAACGAGGGCGAGTGCCCCAAGACCGCATTTAGCGAAGGGATTTTAGATGACCGCGAGCGGGACGTGTTATTATCCGCAGGCTTGGAAATGGCGCCGACGGGAAGTGCCCGTACCGAGCTGGAATCGTTATACTTATACAATGCCTTAAGCCGTGCTGAAGAACGGCTCTGCATTTTTTATCATCTGTTTGCAGGGGAGAGC
>JAGAUM010000187.1 GCA_017620795.1 Clostridia bacterium | reverse complement strand
TTCTGCAAACGATGCCGCAAACACTATCGCTGAGCATATTTCGGGCTCAATCGATGCGTTCGTTGAAAAAATGAACGCACGGGCAAAAGAACTGGGCGCCACCAACACCCATTTCATGAATCCGTCAGGCATGCATCATGATGACCACTATACCACCATTCGTGATTTGGCTTTAATCGCGCGTGAGGTACAGAAGTACCCCGAGATTATGAGCATTGTGGGCAAAAGCTATTATGAAATTAGTCCCACCAATAAATTTCCCGAAACCCGTCTGGGCCGCGCGTCCAATCACTTGATAAACCCTGCCAGTGGCTCTTTGTATTATCCTTACGCTACTGGTTTGAAAACAGGATACACCGAGAAAGCCAAGTTCTGTCTCGTTGCTACTGCTGAAAAAGACGGTATGAAGCTCTTGTCTGTTTTGACGGGTTGTGAAGCTAGCGAGGACGGCTCGTTAGGAGCAAAAGCCCTTTTTGAATACGGCTTTGAAAACTTCGAGCAACGGATATTGTATAAAGCAGGGGACGTAGTAACCTCGTTGCCCATTCGTCGTGCTGAAGTGGACGAAATTCCGCTGGTTGCTGCTACCGAGATTTCCCTTCTAACCCTTCGGGGAGAGGCGGACCCCGATGTAGAACTTGTGACTGAAAAGCGTGCAATTGCCCCTGTTGATGCGGGCACCAAGCTGGGCACTTTAACCTTAAAGAACAGCGCGGAAGCCGCACGCACCTTTGATTTAGTGGCAAAAGAGACCTATGCGCTTGGCACTTGGTCCAAGTTCTGGCGCACCATCGGCAAGATTCTCAGCTCCTGGATTTTCTACGTGGTGCTGATTGTGATTGTCGTTTTCTTAAAGATTCGCAGTGAAAACATTAAACGTCGTCGCCGTCGCGCATTGCGTCGTAAGCGCCAGCTGGAAGCTCGTCAGCGTATGAAACTGTAACCAAAAGCGCCCCTTCAATCGGGGCGCTTTTTGATTCATAAAAATAAAAAAGCAAGCCAAAAGGCTTGCTTTTTTGGTGACCCGTAAGGGAATCGAACCCTCGTCGCCGCCGTGAGAGGGCGGAGTCTTAACCGCTTGACCAACGGGCCGAAAATGGTAGCGGTAATCGGATTTGAACCAATGACACTGCGGGTATGAACCGCATGCTCTAGCCAACTGAGCTATACCGCCATATATAACGCAAAACATATTTTAGTATAAAAACACTCAGTTGTCAAGAGTTTTTTCAAAAAAAGTCCGCAAATGCCCAAAATAAGCGGACTCGTTGCTTGACATGAGGGCAGTTTTGTTATAGAATAATACTGATATCGTGTTTGTATAAAACCTTCTCAAAAAAGGAGAACGCATATGAGTTTTTCACTTAAAAAAGGCCTTTCGGTTCTGATGGCTACGGCACTGCTTTTAACCAGCGGAGTTGTCTCTGTTTTTGCCGCAGAAACAACAACATATACCTATGATATGGCGCAAGGCTTTGCGTATTTAGACTGTACCAATGCCAACGGCATGACCGCCGCAACGGTCAATGATGGCAGTGCCATGTGGTCCTTTGGCTATACTAAAAACGGAACTCTTACTTACTATCCCGAACTGCAACGCCGTTTGTGGAATGTGGCAGTGGGCAAGGTAGATGCTTGGGGCGGTGGTATCCAGACCATCAATGACCGCGTGGTATTAGACCCCTTTGTATCGGGTGCCATCGGCTATGGCTTCGGCACCAACACTGAATGGAATACCTTGCCGTTGGGCAATACGGCGACTACACATACCCAGCCTACTGCTGTATGGAAGGCAGAATACAAGGGCTCGGTTTCGGGTGCATTGAAGCTGATGCAGCCTGCTACAACCGAAAGTAGCGCTGATGGCGTTCTTTATCGCATTGACAAAATCAGCGGAACGACGACCACAACCGTTTATCCTGCAAGTGGTATCCATACTTCGGGAGACGGCACATCGGGTTGGGATAAGGTTCCTGTCGGTGAAACACCCCAAACCGTTGCTTTTAATACTACTGTTTTGGCAGGCGATTGCTTGGTGCTTCGTTTTGACAGCAATCAAAACGATGCGGAAGACCGTTTGAACCTGTATTCTTATGTCTTGACCCAGACGGTCAATAACGCCGATTTGGACGGTGAGCTTGTCATTGATGACTTGGCTCCTGTTGTCCCGACCGATGATACGAATGATTTGTTTTATAGCATCGATGATGCATTTGCAGTCCGCAACCGTTTTACCGCCTACACAGGCACAGACGCTTATCTGAACTACCGCGGCGCCCGTGAAACGGTGAACGGTGCGCCTACGGGTCTTTATACTGGTCTATTCCCTGCCGTTGAGAACAACGAAGACAGCCGTTTTGAGTTGGGCTATTACGGCTTGGGTACGGCCTCGGGCACTTTTACTCATTTTACCCGTTTGTCTCAGACTACTGCCGCAACCGCTGCTCCCGAGGACACCAACTCCACGGCAACCAAGTCCCTTACTTATGGTATGCGCGTTTCGGAATCGGCTGGCGCAGGCTATCCTGCAGACCGCACGCAACCTGCTTCCATTGGCACACTGTTCGGCTATGATAACACTTTAATCGGAAACTCTTTCCCTGGTGAGAATGTCCGTTCTGCTGTCCGCTTTACGGTTCCTCGTGCAGGCGTTATTACTCTAAGCATGGGGCTCCATTCCCCCAATGGTAGTGCTTCGGACGGCGTGCTATACAAAATCACCCGTCGCTATGGCGAGGGCTATTCCAAGGTCTTGACCAACGGCTACCAGACCGCTCCTTCCGATTTCTCCGGAAACTGGAGCTTACTGGAAGCCAACATGTCCGGCGTTGTTCGTGAGGCGGTTTCGGACCTTTCCGTTTCGGCAGGGGACGTCATTGAACTGGTCTTTGACAAGAACGGCACCGAAACCGACGACTTCTTTGATTTGGTTTACTACACGGTCCGTTATCTGGATTTTGAGAATGCAGATAAAATGATTTATGACATGGGTGAAGGCCTTGCGGTTTCGGATGTGTTCACGGGCGATAAGTCTGCCACCACCACTGAATACAAGAACCTGACCCCCGTTTACAAGAACAACGATTCGAGCGAGAGCCCGTGGCGGTACGGCTACACCGACAGAGCAGGAGTCTTCCATTCTTCAACGGTGCTGACTCGTCCGTGGTTTACCACCTCTCGTGCGCCCGAAGACACTACGTCGAGCTACTTTGCTGCACTCACTTACGGTCATGCCAGCCGTTTGCAAAATTACGACGGCATCTATGGATGGGATATCAAAAACACCGGGTATGGTTATGTGGGCTATGATTTCGGAGTGGCTCGCACCAATGGGTCTAACTCCTTCCCCGGTTATGAGAATGCAGGCCGTGCAGCAGTTCGCTTTGTAGCACCGAAAAACGGCACGATAATTCCTCGTTTGGAGTTTAATCACCTTACTACCCATACCTCTACCAAGGACGGCGTCCTTTTCAAGCTCTATAAAAAAGAGGTGGACGGCACCGAGACGGTGATTTATCCCACCAAGGATGAAACCACTTATACCGGCTCGAACAAGACCACAGGCTGGGCTTTGATTCCCGGTAGTGGTGCCGAAGCCGTTTGGGAAAATGCTGTTGTCGGCATTAAGGCCGGCGATGAACTGGTGTTGCAGTTTGACCCCAACCAATATGTCAACAGCGATGAATTTGCCATCCGCGAATATACCGTAACCTATTTGTCTCAGCAGAAGCTGGAATATGATTTGGCAGAAGCCTTTGCAGTTTCCAACACCTTTACGGGCGGACTGGAAGGCTCCTATTACGATTATGCCGAAGGCTTGACCCCCGTTACCGCCAACGGCGCAGGCCAGTGGGCGT
>JAGAUM010000186.1 GCA_017620795.1 Clostridia bacterium | reverse complement strand
GCTACTTCGGCTACCTTCTATAAGAACGTATCCTTGTTGCGTTCGAACATGTATACCTACGCACCGAATGATGTAAACAACCCCTATAAGACTTCCAATCCTACCGAAGCAGGTCCTGCTTTGACCTTTGGTTATTCAAGCAATAGCACCAAGACCGTAGAGGATGGCGGTCTGGCAGCTAAGATTACCCAGACTGCAGGTGTGGCTGTTTATGGTGATGAAATTAACGGTGGCTATGGTACCGTGGGCTACGGCTTCTCTTCGGGCAAGCTGATTCCCAACTCCTCTCTGTCGGTACAGGGCGTTCGTTCCATGACCGTTATTGCCTTTACTGCACCGAGAACGGGTATCATCAAGCCCTACTTAAAGCTGGCAAACCCCAACGCGGATGCCGGTGTCTACTATCGTATGTATAAGCTGGGTGCTACCCAGAATCTGGGTGCAAACCCCACTGACAGTATCCTCCCCAAGGCTGGCGAAAGTGCAAATAGCATCAACCTTGCTGCTAACACCAACTTAAAGGGCCTTTTGGGCACCGTTTGGGATGGGGATACCTGGTGCGTGGTTCCTCGCTCCAATGACTTTACCACCCGTAACGATACGACGTTTTATGTAGAAGCAGGCGAACAAGTAGTGGTTCGTTTCTACACCACCGCTGCTTACGGTGCTAACTTCGTTATCGATACCTTAAAGTATGATTACGTTGACCAGATGTCCTTTGACACGGAATTCTTCTATTCCAAAGACGCAGTCGATATGAACGCTTGGATGGAAGAGAATGGCGTAGACACTTCCTCCGCTGTATGGAGCGAAGTTGAGGACGAGTATGACGTTGTACAACTGACCGCAGACGGTCAGCTGGTTATGAAGGCACTCTCTCCCGAGGGTTCTTCCGTTCGTGTAAAAGCATTGGTTGGCGACATCTCTTACCTTGTGGATGTAACCGTTTTTTCTTATGCCGCAACCGTGTCTCCCTTCTCTTATCCTTCTGTGGATATGACCGAGTTGGGACATGAAGACCCTGTATTCTTACTGCCCTACTATTCTGATCCTGCTGACCGCGCTGTTTATGGCGAGATTGACCTGGGTCTGAACGAGGCTTGGTATGGCGCAGAAGCTTCCTTTAATGTCAAGGGCAAGTTCGAATATTTGGGTAACGGCCGTATCCGTGCCGTTGCACTGCATGACTACCTCACCGCAGGCGGTGACCATACCAAGGCAACCGGAGACGAGCTGGTTCTGGCAAATGCAACTCGCAAGCCGGTCCGCGACGTCAATACCACCGGTGAGCCGGTTGTCATGACCCGGACCGCAATCGACGGCACCAAAAAGAGCTTTAACCTGTGGTCCTTTGAGACCAAGCTCCGTGGGGAAGAAGCCGCTTCGGACACCTATCAGTACATGGCAGGCTCCGAAAATAACGCCATCTTCCGTGTCGAATCGGTGAAGTTGGGCGCAGAAGAATTCGTTCCCATGCACCGTGACTCGGCTTACGGTCTTTATAACTCCATGACCGCTTATGTAGGTGATAGGTACACCTTCGGCGGTGTTTCTTACCCCAACAGTCCTGTCATTCCCACTTTGGATAAAGATGGTCAGATTACTCTGCCGACTTATTACTGGCCGGACGGCCGTCAGTGGAAGACCCACTTCTCCAACAAGGACTTTGCAGACCTGCGTGGTGTGTCCTTCACCTTCACGGCTCCTTACAGTGGTGAAATCAAGTTAACCGATTTTGCACCGAAGAACGAATATTCGTTAAGCGCATCCATGGGTGGCTTCAATTCTTATCTGAATCAGACAGGCGGCGCTGCCGCAACGGCAATGGTTCGCGCTTATAATGCAGACGGCACTTACACCACGCTCTATGAAGAGAAATGGGGTAACGCCGCCAACAAGTCTCCCTACAGCCTGATGGGCAACGCTACGGTAGACGCTTCTGCTACTCTGGCAAACGCTGGTGATGACCAGACTTTGACCTTCACCGTTCAAAAGGGTCAGGACATCCGTGTCATCCTGATGATCAGCGAAAAGCTCTATACCAACGCCAACATGCCTTTGGAACTGGGCGACTATTCTCCCGCACCGATCTTCGATTACACGAAGGTTGCAGATGAGTTCGACACGGCGAGCATCTTTGCTCTGCCGTCCACCTTCGAAAACCTGACGGGCGATGGTGTACTGACCATGGTTTATGATGCAAACGGCAATTTGCTGGATGCGATTGTCGGTATCGAAGAAATCAATGAAGCGGATGAATACGTGAAAGTTGCTCTTCGTGAAGAAGGCTATGACGTGACTCCTGCATACGCCAAGATGTTCTTCTGGGACGGTCTTGAAAACATCGTTCCTTTGGCAGAAGCACTGTACATCCGCAACTAATTTGCTCCTCCGTGCAACAGGTTTTCATGAGCCTGTTACACACCTAAAAAAGCACCCCTTTTGGGGTGCTTTTTTAATGCCCGTTTCTTGACAAAAAGCCCTGTTTTTGCTACAATTTTCATAGTTGACAGATAGGAGGACGAGCATGTCATATACAGAACAATTTGGTGGCACGGGAGAGGCGTACGTCAAGCTCCCTGTGTATGAAGCGAACCAAAAAATCAAGAACGGAGAAATTACCCCAGAAGAAGCAGACGCCCTTTCTATCATGGGCGCCATGGTCTGCTTAAACTCCATGATGGACGAAAGCCCTCTTTCCAAGAAGCTGAACGATTTCGAAAAGTTTCTGGTCATCAAGAGCGGTTCGACCAAGGGCATTGAAAAAAGCGACCTGGCAGTTTTGACCTCTTTTGGTCGGGTCATCGCGGAGCTGATGAGCGAAGAAAAACTGAACGAGTGCGGAGAACTGGGTACCTTTTTCCGAAAGGTAGACGTCTTTGCCAAACAGCTTATCAAAGAAGGCGAGGACCAGTCCCGAAATTACGAGTCCTATATGGACCAGTTAGAAGAGCTGGGCCCCCAGTCGGATTGCTTCCGTGGCCACGCAGAGACCCTGTTGGCATTGAAACCGAAATACGATATGCTGGCAGATAGCGAAGCCGCCAAGATGATTGATGCCTTTAAGACCGCCTTGGAAATGTATTGCAAACGGATTATGACCTATTGCGATCTGGTTGAAAGCACGCGCGACGCCATGCAGGAGCTGGTTGCCCAAAGAAAAAAGAAAAAAGTACTAGAGGAGAAAAAGAAAACCGACGCGCTGAAAAAAGAACTGGCGGAGAAAAACCCCAGAGAATTTATGGACGAGGTTGCAAAAATTTCTCCCGAAAAGCGCAAAGAGTACATTGAATTCTTGGACCAAAACCTTCCCGAAACGGACGTGGACAGCTTTGAGAAGCTTTTGTGGCTGGACGAGACCCAAAAGACTGCAACCAAGCTGATTGCACGGATGAAAAACTTTTATAACAAGAACAAGTCCGCAGGCTGGCTCGGCAACCGTGACAAGGATTTGGCGCAAAAGCTGATTGATGCGCCCAAGATTCCGTCCCGAAACATCTTTTGGGATCTTCTGATTATTCTGGCATCCGTTGCTTTGGCAGTACTGGTAGGCTTCCATCCTGCCGTATCGGGGTTCTTCGTCAGTGCCATGACCCCGATTCTTGCCATCATCACCATCGCAGTGTTTATCATCGGTATCTGTTGCGGAGGCTTTGTTGTGGCAGTGGTTGCAACCTTTGTGTGGTTGGTGGTCAGCTATTTCATAAACAAACTGATTCCCTTTGAAACACTCTTGCAAATTATTGCCGCTTTGGCGTTGCTGATTCCTGGTGTACTGGCGTTGGGAGACATTCCCACCCATAGTAAAAAAGCCGTGCAGGAAGCAACCAAAAAGCGCTATAACTACTACAAAGACCTGGAAGAGGAGTGCGATTCTTTAAGGAGCTACATCTCCGCCGTCACCGAAAAAATCACCGCCATGGGCACCGAAGTCGAAGGGGTTAAATCCGCTTTAAAGTACTATGACGGGGTGAAAGACAGCATCAAACGGACTGTTAAAAACATCCATTGGAATTTGGAGAAATAGGAAAGTACCCCAATCGGGGTACTTTTTTATTGAATCTGAATTTGTGGGAGCAAAGCATGGATATCGTCAGGGGACGGAGGTGCCGTGCCCTCGGTCAGGCAGGCGGCAGAGCCGTAAGCAATGGCGGTCTTTAGCCGTCCTTCGGGCGGGACTTCGTCCGCCAAAAACCCTGCAATCATGCTGTCTCCTGCACCGATGGTGGAACGTACCTTGATTTTGGGTGCATTGCCATAAAAGAGCGTCCCTGCACTTGCTAAAAGAGCGCCTTCTTCACCTAAAGAGACCAAGACATTGTCAATTTCTGCTTGGTGCAACTTCAGCGCGGCGACTTTGATTTCTTCTATTGTACTGGCGTTACAATAAGTCTGGACTTCCTCTGCGTTGGGCTTTATCAGCCAGGGTTGAATCTCTTTGATCGACGCCAGCGAAAGGGACTTGGAATCCAAGACCAACCGCGCGCCCTTTCTCTTTAAACGGAGCAGAAAGGCAGTTGCCTCGCTTTCAGTAATGCCTTGGGGAAGGCTTCCTGAAAAGGTCACCGTGGCATGAGGGGGGATTTCCTTTTCTATCTGTTCCAGTAAGGCTTTGCTGCAGGAGAATCCTGCAAAGGACAGACGGGTTTCTTCCCCCTTATCAGTATGGACGGTGATATTCTCACGGATGCGTCCCTCGCAAGAAAACACTTTAAATAGAAGCTTTTCAGCTTCCAGTCCTTTTAAAAATTCCGACTCGTTTTCCTGTCCTGAAAGAATCAGCGCCAGATTGTCGATACCGTTCTCTTTTAATGCACGGGAGGTATTGATGCCTTTTCCGCCAATCGATCGGGTCACGGTCTGGGCATGATGCTCTTTCCCCACCGAAAAGGAAGGCAGCGTCACATGCAGGTCAAAGGCAGGGTTTAAGGTCAGGGTTATAATCATGGTATCACCTCATTTTTATCCTATCATGTTCAATATTTATCGTCAATAAATTTTTGTTGAGATTTGGAAAAATCCGTGGTACAATATACCTATTACAAAAACAGAGGTAAAACGATGTCTCCTACACGAAAACGCTATGTGCTCCGCTTAATCGGGCGGTGCCTGATTTTAATCTTATGTGGTGTTCTGGCATTGACACGCCCTGACACCTTCTCGGTTCTTTATGGCTTGAACTTTTTTCGGGAATTTTCTGTCCTGCACCTGTTGTGGCTGATTTGGATGTTGGACATGGTCTTGCAGATTTTGCCTATCAAAAGCCGCCTGCCTTTGGGATCGCAAAAGCTCTTTGCCACCCGTTTCCACCCCATCCGTGAGCGCATCAGCAAAGAATCCTTGAAAAAGCACGCCCTTTCGATGACCGCCGCGGCATATCGGGTTATGC
>JAGAUM010000185.1 GCA_017620795.1 Clostridia bacterium | reverse complement strand
TCCCCAAAGGGGTTATGCTGACCCACCGCAATATCGTGAACAACGGCAAGACCATCGGCGATCGGATGGACTTATCCACCGCCGACCGCATGATGATTCAGGTGCCCATGTTCCACTGCTTTGGCATGGTATTGTCCATGACCTCCATGATGACCCATGGCGGTACCTTGTCCCCCATGCCCTATTTTTCCCCCAAGTCGTCTTTGGCTTGTATCAATGATGAGCGCATCACCTGCTTTAATGGTGTGCCCACCATGTTTATTGCCCTGTTTAATCATGCGGATTTTGCAAAGACCGACTTTTCGTATATGCGGACGGGAATCATGGCTGGCGCCAACTGCCCTGCCGATTTGATGCGCCGTGCCGCAGACGAGATGAACATGCGCGAGATTATTTCGGTCTACGGTCAGACCGAGGCATCCCCCGGCTGTACCATGGGCGAGGTCAACGAGGACATCGACCACCGTGTAGAAACGGTCGGAAGCCCCTTCCCCAACGTAGAGTGTAAGGTTATCGACCCCGAAACGGGTGAAGAACTGCCCGACGGTGAGAGTGGCGAGTTCGTTGCCCGTGGGTTTAATATCATGAAGGGCTATTACAAGATGCCCGAAGCCACTGCCCAGACCATTGACGCGGACGGCTGGCTCCATTCGGGTGATATCTGCTGTCGCACCCCCGACGGGTACTATAAGGTTACGGGCCGCTTAAAGGATATGATTATCCGTGGCGGTGAGAACTTATACCCCCGTGAGATTGAGGAGTTCTATCTGACCCATCCCAAGGTTCGTGACGTACAAATCGTAGGTGTACCTGACGAGCGTTACGGCGAGGAGTGTTGCGCGTGGGTGATTCTCCACAAGGGCGAGACTGCGACCGAGGCGGACATGAAGGAGTTCGGTAATGCGTCCATCGCACGGCATAAGGTACCGCGGTACTTCCTGTTTGTTGACGAGTTCCCCATGAACGCGGCAGGCAAAATCTTGAAGTACAAGATGCGCGAAATCGCGGCAGAGCAATTGGGGTTAAAGAAATAATATGAACCTTCAAGAAACGATTTACAAACGCAAGTCCCATCGGAGCTTTTACGAGCAATGGGTTGGTGAGGAGACCCTGGCGGACATTCGCGCTTTCTTTGACCGTGCCAAGCGGTTATACCCCGAAATCCCCTTGCGGATGGAACTTGTGGAGCGGGAACAGGTGAAGTGTATCCTGCCTTTTGTGCCGCCCCAATGCATTGCCATTTATAGCGAGGATTCGACCGAGGCTTGGGAGAATATCGGGTTTGTGTTCCAGCAACTGGACTTGTACCTCCAGAGCATCGGTCTGGGGTCTTGCTGGCTGGGGCTGGGAAAGCTTCCCGATGCGGAGTCTGATTTTCGGATGCTGTTGGCTTTCGGGCATAGTAAAGAGGCGTTGCGGTCCGGCAAAGCGGAGTTCAAACGAAAAGACCTGTCCGAGATTGCGGATGTGGAGGATGCGCGGTTAGAGCCTGCGCGACTTGCCCCTTCTGCCATTAACAATCAGCCTTGGTTTTTTGTGCATGAGGAGGAAAAACTTCATGTCTACTGCTCCACTCGATTTTTACGGGCACGGGCTTTGGGCAAGATGATTTTAATCGACATGGGCATTTGCCTTTCCCACTTGTACGTGTCCTATCCCGAGACCTTCACTTTCTGGAAAGAAGAGGCACCCGAACAAAAGGGACTGACCTATATTGGTACGATTAGGATATAAAAAAGAGACGGTTTAAAACCGTCTCTTTTTTATATATCATATACGCAGATGGCACCGTTTTGGGTGTTTAGGATCACTTCGTAGCGCCCGTCTCCGTCAATGTCTTCCACGGCCGGAGCGGCCATTACACCGTTATGCTTGTTTTGCGCTTCCTTGGCAGGAGGGAGTGGGGTTTTGGAAATCAGGCGTCCTTCATAGTTCAGGATGTAGAGGCTGCCTTGCATGATCCCGGGCAGGGTTTGGTCTTCGTCATAGAACGAGGCGAAGATGACTTCCTGCTTCCCATCAAAGTCCAGGTCTCGGCAGACCACGGGAGAGGCATATTCAAAGAGTGGACTGGTTCGCTTGGTCAGGCTATAGGGCCAAGCATAAGGTTCGCGCTTATCCAGGGAGAAACAGTGGACTTTGCCGTTGTAGGAGTTAAAGAGGATTTCCTTTTTTCCGTCTCCGTCCAAATCGGAGACCACCGGGGTTTGTGCCACACGGGAGGGCAAGGAAATTTTGTTCTGGACCAACGGCTTGCCCAAATCGGTGGGGAGGGTGGTCCAGTCAGCATCCAATGCTTCGGATTTGAAACGGGTGCGGTCGGCATTTAAAACGGCGATGGTCATGTACTCGGACGGGGGATAGACGGGGGCGTATTTGCGGTTACACATAATGGTGCTGACGATAATCTCGTTGACACCGTCTCCGTCCAAGTCGGAAAGAGTGGAGATGCCGTGTCCGAATTCGCCTTTATAGAGCTCTTCCCGTTTTTCGGTGCCGTTGATGGGTTGACCCCATCCGCCGTTGTCACCGCGAATTTCTGCATGATAGTCTTCGTAAAGAGCAACCTGACCCCAGTAGCGATTTCCGAAAACGGAAGAAGAGGCCGAAACGGGGGTTCCGTCATCATGATATGCGGAAATGAAAGAAAGGTCGGTGGGGGCAATAACTTCTAAGTCGCCGTCTCCGTCTAAATCGGTCGCAGATAAGTTGTTCATAAACACACCGTAGCTGAATCCGATTTTCCCCTCTTGCGCTTGCGCCAGTTGCGGCCAACCGGGGCGGACGGTACCGTTTGCGTTCAGGACATAAACGCTGTCACAGTTGCCGACACCGTAGCCAACCAAAATTTCTTGCACCCCGTCTCGGTCCAAGTCGGCGGTTTTTAAGCTTCTGCCTGCACCGTATAAGGGGGTTTGGGGCCAACCAGGTTTAAAATAGCCGTCGGAGGTTAAAACCGAGACGGTGCCGTTTCCGTGTAGGGTGAGGATTTCTTTCTGTCCGTCTCCCTCCAAGTCGGTGACAATGGCATCACACCAAGTATGCCCCACCGACAGACCGAACTCGGCAAAGGGGGTGTTACGGTCATAGCCGGAGTTGACCTTCCATTTTACCGAACCGTCATGAGCGTTTAAGACGGTGATGGAGTAGTTGGAAAAGACGATTTCTTTCTGTCCGTCACGGTCGATGTCGTCGATGACCGGGGCGTTATAGTAGCATTCCTCCGTCCAAAGGGCGAGGGTTCCTGCGTTTTGATATTTTAAAACGGGGGCCATGGCCGAAACGGTAGGAGCGGCCAGAAGAAGTGTTAAAGCAAGGCAAAAAAGTTTTTTCATCCAAGCACCTCCTTACAGTTTTACAATGTTGGATTTTCCCAACACATTATACAAAGCTCCCTCACTGGAGGTCTTGACAACGATGAGCTCAATGTCCTCTCCGGGAATGGTAACGGTCAGCGTAGTCATATACCCTGCAGCGCCGTTGGGGTAGTAGTGGATTTTCCCTTTTTTAACGGGTGCTTCGGTGACGGTGGGGGAGTCGGCGGAGGTATAAAAGACCCGAACACCGTACTCTTCCAGATCCTCGTTAAAGGCGAGGGTGATGCGGTTGCCTGCGTGGCTGCTGACACGCGCTTTCGGGAGGTTTTGGTCTACCGAGGCAAAGAATGCGGCCAAGGGACTTTGTCGTTCTCCTAAGCCTGCCCGAGCGGCAGCTTCCGAAGAGAAAACGCGTTCGTCCATCAGCTTGGTGCTTAGCAGACGGTTGGCATTTTTTAAAGGGAGGTTTAAGGCGTTGACACAGATTTGGACCATGTCTGAACGGTAAAGGTCGGTTTTTTCGAGGATGGAAGAGTCAATCAAACCAATCGACAGGGCATAGGTTTTGGCGGTTGCATAGTCGAAGTCTCCGTCTGCGTCCGAGTATCCCAAAACGCGAAGCATCATGGCGCAAAACTGTTGGACCGAGGCGGTTTCTTCCGCACCGAAGTAGGTGTCAGAGTTGCCGTTGACCAGGTAGTTTTCATATAACCAGCCCACGTAGTCGCTTGCCCAGGCTGGAACGTCGGTAAAGGGGTGGGCGTTTTGCTGGTAACGGGCTTTTTCATCCTTGCCCAGCATCCGTGTAACGGTGACCGAAAGCTCTGCGCGGGTAGCGGTGCGGTTCAGCTCCATGGCGTCGGCAGAGAATTCGTCTTTGCTTCCTTTTAAAAGGCCCAAGTCATAAAGGGTTTTGGCGGCGGCCAGGTCGGGGCTTTGGGCGGAAACGGTACTGCAACAGAGGAAAAGGGCCAAGAATAATGCGAGTGCTTTTTTCATTGTGCATTCTCCTTTCGGATGAGTTCGGTGAGGGTGGCGGTGTCCCCGTCTACCGTAAAGCGGACATCAAAGTCCGAAAAGTGCATGGAGTAGGTGCGCCCGTCATCCTGATAAGAGGGGCGGGGGTCGTCGGCAATGGCGGCAAGGAGGACCGCTCGTTTCGGTTCGGGCAGACGGTCTAGGATACCGTCGGGGACTTGAACCTTTAAGGCGTGGCCTATATGCTCGTCCGCGAAACCGCCTACCGCGTCGGGATACGCGTCGGACTTTAAGTAGGGCTTGATGTCAATAATCGGTGTGCCGTCCAGCAGATCAACGCCCGAGACCCGAAGGACGGGACCTTCTTCTACCGACAGAAGCTTCACCACCGACAAGCCGATGGGGTTGGGTCGGTAAGGCGCACGGGAGGCAAAGACGCCAACACGGGTATTACCGCCTAAACGTGGGGGACGGACGGTGGGGGAGAAGCCTTCCCGATGGGCTTCAGAAAAGTCAAAGAGTAAAATCAAATGGGAAAACCCCTCGATGCCACGGACGGCATCGGGGTTTTTGTATTCGGGCAGGAAATGAATTTCCCCCTCGGCGGCGATGCGTCCGCTTTGACGGGGAATGCCAAACTTTTCTTTAAAGTCGGTCTTGATATGGGCAATGGGGTTGACAATCATAAAAATCCCTCCAAAACCATTGTATCATATTTTTTGGTTGCGTGCAATCATTGACAGAGAAGTTGTTTTTCGATATAATGAAACTGAAAAATAAAAGGAGGCGGTTGTATGAAAAAATTGACTGCGTTGTTATTGGTTTTGATGTTGTGCCTGAGCTTTATGCCTGTGTTTGCAGAAGAGCCGTCGCCCTTTTGCGTGGTAAAGCTTCACTATCCTGAAGGACAACAGCTGTGGGAAGGGTCTTATGAAGTATATCAGCGGATGGTGTTGCGCTATGCGGATACCAAGACGGTAATCCCTTTGTCCGCTTACTATGAAGATACTTTTTATGCCACTGTTCCTGTGGAGTTTAAAGACCGCCCCTTAGAAGCGGTGGTTGTTGACGAGCCACAATTCAGCGACAATGACGAAACAGGCTACGATTTTACCTTTTATACCATGAAGCGCGCCGCTGTTGAGGGACTGATTTTTGGGGATGCAGATGGAAAAGCCCGTCCTCATGACACCATCACCCGTGCCGAAGCGGTGACCTTAATCATGCGCTTTTTGGGCTTGGATGCAGGAAAAGACCGAAAAAGTGGTTTTTCGGATGTGCCCGAAGAGGCATGGTTTGCCCCTGCGGTGACGAAAGCACGGCAGGTGGGTTTGGTCATGGGGGACAGTGAGACCCTGTTTTCTCCCGAACGGAACGTATCCCGTGAGGAGTTTATGGTCATGAACGCCCGTGCTCTTTGGTATGCGGAGCTTCAAAAAGAGCCTGCGTCGGCAGAGCGTCCCGGAGGAAAGGATACGGATCAGATTTCCGACTGGGCAGTTTCAGCTTATACGACCCTGAACGGGTTACAGATTGCGTCCTGGGAAGAAACGGGAGAGATTGGCCCCGATGGTATTCCTAAAAGCGTGGCAGTCTTTTCGCCCAAGCAAGCCATCCTGCGTCATGAGGCGGCACAGTTACTGTCTTATGCACGGCAGAACTATCAGATTTATCCGTCCAAAGCGGCGGTTCATTATGGGTTTGACAAAGTAATGCCCACCATTGACGGGTCTACTTCGTCCTTCCCCTTTACCGAGGCGGTGTATCGGAACCTGTTCTTAAACGGATATACCCATCCCCAAAAGCCTGCAAAGCATAGCAAGAGCCATGCTTCTTACGAAAAGCTGATTGCAGGAGAGGTCGATATGCTCTTTGCAGCCACCGAGCCTGCTTCGGACATTTTGGCACTGGCAAAGGAAAAGGGCGTGGAGCTGGAGCTGATTCCCATTGCGTATGACGCCATGATTTTCTTCACCAATGCCGAAAACCCCGCAACGGGGCTGACCACCCAACAGATTTCGGACCTGTATGTGAACAACGCCTATGAAAACTGGAATCAGGTAGGGGGCGGAGACGCGCTGTTGTATCCCTACTGTCGGAACAATGACAGTGGCAGTCATGCCATGATGGAGAAGTATTTCTTAAACGGCAATGAGATTCACGAGACCATTCGCGAGGAGACCACTTCGGTTTCGATGTCGAATGTCCTGACCGACGTGATGGCTGCTCAGACCCATGACCCTGTGGGTTACGCCTTGGGGTATAGCATTTACTACTATTTTAATAATATGGATCCTTTTTATA
>JAGAUM010000184.1 GCA_017620795.1 Clostridia bacterium | reverse complement strand
CGCAAGCATTTTCTTCTTGCTTAAAAAGAGCTTGCCGATACGATAGTTTTTGAGGTTTGAAATCACCGTGTTTTCCATGATGCTTAAAATGCCGAAGATGCCGTCTTGTCGCCGCTCCTCGGTCAGCAAAGCAAAACCGTTTTTGATGGCGCGACGCGGGGTCTTGTTATGGACTTCTTTTCCGTGCAGACGGACACTGCCTGACTTTTTCTCTGCAATCCCAAATAAAGTTTCTAAGACCTCTGTCCGTCCTGCGCCTGCCAGACCTGCCAACCCCAAAATCTCGCCCGAGCGCAGGGTAAAAGAAATATCCCGAATGGGCGTGTACATCCCACAAAGCTTGGATACCTCCAACACGGTTTTACCCGGTTTGTTTTTCTTTTCAGGAAAGCGGTTCTGAAGCGGACGCCCGACCATCAGGCGGATAATCTCGTCCATGGTCATTTTGGAGGCAGGTCGGGTTGCCACATGAGCACCGTCACGCATGACCGTGATGTCATCCGAAATCCGCAAAATTTCTTCCATCTTGTGGGAAATATAGATGATGCCACACCCCTGTTTTTTCAGCATATTGATAATGCGAAACAAGTGCTCGACCTCCTGCTCGGTCAAAGAGGATGTCGGCTCATCAAAAACAATAACCCGCGCATGGTAGGAGACGGCTTTTGCAATCTCTACCATCTGTCGCTTGGCAACAGGAAGACGGCTCATGACCTGTCTGACGTCTACGTCTACACCCAGTTCTTCAAAAATCCTTTTGGTTTCCTGAAGCATCTGACGCTCCGAAACAATAAAGCCTGCAGTCTTGGGATACCTGCCTAACCAGATATTATCCATCACATTGCGTTTTAAAGCCTGATTCAGCTCTTGATGAACCATGGCAACGCCGTTTTCCAGTGCTTCCTTCGGACTTTTGAACTCCACCGCTTTGCCGTCTAATAAAATGGTTCCACTGTCTTTTTTATAGATGCCAAACAGGCACTTCATCAGTGTGGATTTTCCTGCACCGTTCTCCCCCATCAGTGCATGCACGGTGCCGGGGCGGATTTTTAAATCCACCCCGTCCAATGCACGAACACCGGGGAATTCTTTGGTAATTCCCTGCATGTCCAGCAAATACCCTTTTGTCATATTACTCACCCAAATATTTGGAATAGGAAATACGAATCTTGTCTACTGCCTTGTCCACATGATATTCTTCGGTGCCTTGCATCAGGCTACCGCCCGAAAGACCATTCTTCGCCAACATTAAAAGCGCGTCTGCCATGCCTTCCGCATCCTGCTTGATGGTACCGCTCATCTTCCCGTCACGAATCAGTTCTTTTGCCGCGTCGGTGGCATCAACACCAAAAACGGGAATCATTTTACTGCCCAGTCCTTTGTTATAGCCTGCATTATTGAGTGCCGAAACGGCGCCTTCTGCCATGTTATCGTTATTGCAGATGACCAGCTCAATCATATTGTTCTTCGCCTCGGAAAAAGAAGTCAGTGCCGTGGTCATAAACTCGTTGGATGCAGCGGCAGACCACTGTCCGTTTTTATCCACCAAGTAGCGGTTGGCGTTGGACGCATCGTAAAACTTCAAGGGTTTAAAGCCTTTTGATTGCAAGATACGGTTGGCATCCTCTACTGCGTACTGGGTACGATAGATTGCCTCGTTGTTGCCCTCTTCCCCCTTAAACAGGATATAGGAAATCTCACCATCACCGTTTAAGTCTACTTTATCCATATGCTCGGTCAGATACTCGCCAATCATCTCACCTTGCAAGTGCCCTGCTTCTGCCGCATCAGTACCAATGAACGCGCACTTATCATAGCTTGACACAACGCTGTCCGATACTTCGCGGTTAAAGAAAATAACAGGAATCCCAGCATTCTTTGCCAACTGAACAATCCCGTTTGCGGCATCGTCCGAACCAGTGTTGACAATGTTTACAATCACACATTTGGCACCTTTGGTAATGGCGGTCTGCACCTGCTCGGTCTGGGTGGTCTGGTTGCCGTTTCCGTCATAGTCCTGAAAGGCAATTCCTGCGTTTTTCAACTTACTGTCCAACGCACTGCGAACACTGGAAATATAAGGGTCGCTATAAGTGTAGTAAAACACATGGACATCCGCCATGCCCGTTTTTCCGCCCATGGAGCAGGCAGGAAGAAGCATCGCCATACAAAGCAAAAGAGCAATAATCGCTTGTTTTTTCATCATTGACCTCCGAATTTGTTTTCGCATATAATATCCACCAAAAACAGTGAAATTTATTCACGTTTTGTTTACTTTCGCGATAT
>JAGAUM010000183.1 GCA_017620795.1 Clostridia bacterium | reverse complement strand
TCCTTTCTGCGATAAAGACCACCAGACAAGAGCAGGCGGCAACGGTCAGCAGACTCTTTTCGAAATATGCCAAAGCGACAGCCGCAACAAAGCCCAAGGCGGCGGCAAGGGGTTGCTCGGTAGCAGTAAAGATGGCGGGAACGGTCATTACCGCCAAGACGGCATAGGGAATGTAATACAAAAACGAAAGGACGTAACGGTTGGTGATTTTCTTTTTTAAGAGCACCAAAGGAAGCATCCGAATAAGATACGTGACCCCTGCCATGACCAGAAGGTAGATCCAGAAGTTATTCATAGTGCACCTCCGCAACAGGAGCAACAATTGCCATGACCACACTGGCGACTACGGCGCAGATGATGACCGTAAAGCCAGAGGGAATGGCAGAAAGCTGTGGCAGATAGGTAAACAAGCAGGATAAAATAATAGCGATAGCCACACAAAGGGCGGTGGCACGGCGTTTCTTGGCTTCGGGGATGACAATGGCGACAAACATTCCGTAAATGGCGATGCCCAAGGCAGAAATAACGCTTTCGGGAAGGATGTTTTCCGCGCCTGCGCCCAAAAATGTGCCGAGACTCCAACCTACATACGGGGTTATAATCAAGCCGTAAAGGTAGCGTTTGCCTACGCTCCCCTGCTGGGAAGAGGCAACGGCAAAGACCTCATCCGTATTGACAAAGGAGATGACAAAGCGGTCGAGCAAGCGGACTGTTTTGCCCAGTTTCTGGGACAGGGAAACGGACATCAAGGCATAGCGGAGGTTGATGACCAGTTGCGCTACCGCCAGTTCCAAAAGGGTGCCTCCTGCAACGATAATGGGGACTCCGGCGAGCTGACCAGCTGAGGTGACGTTGGTCATGGAAATCAGCAGGGTCTGGAGAATGGAAAGGCCGCTTTCAGTAGCGAAGATGCCAAAGGCGAACGCCACCGAAAGGTAGCCCAAACAAATGGGCACACCGTCTTTAATTCCTTTTATGAAGCTGTTCTGTTCGTTCATGATAACCCTTCTTTCAAACGGTTCTATCATACGCCTTTTAGGGGATAATGTCAAGGAAAAAGCACCCGTTAGGGGTGCTTTAAATGGCTTTGGTTTTCCATTTACCACGGGAATAGAAGATGGCGGTGATGACCGCGCCCGTGACCCAAGTACAAAGCAGAGAAATCTGGATGCAGTTCTGTCCTACCAAAGGTGCCAATCCGTAAGCAATCGGGATACGCAGGCAGACCGAGGTAATCAGAGAGACAAACATCGGAGTTACGGTGTCCCCTGCGCCACGCATGACACCCGACAGAGACTGGGTCACTGCCATGGCGATATAACCAAAGGCTAAAATGCACATTAAGTGATAGCTCATATCAACCAGCTCGGGGGTTTCGGTAAAGATACTCATCAAGGGTTTTCCGAACAACAGGATAATGCCTGTAATGGCGGCAGAAATGCCAACTGCCAGGAATGTTCCTTCTTTCGCTCCACGGATAACACGATCATAGTCCCGTGCGCCGACATTCTGACCTGCATAGGTGGTCATGGCGGTACCGAAGGAGAAGTTGGGCATCATGGCAAAGCCGTCCACACGCATCACCACAACGTTGGCGGCGATAAAGAGCTCACCAAAGCTATTGGTTAAGGACTGGACAATAATCATTGCCGAAGAGAAGATGGCTTGGGTTGCGCCGGAGGGCAGACCCAAACGGATAATCTGGCGGACATAGGTGCCGACGGGTTTTAAAAAGTGGGGTTTAAAGTCGAAGAATTCACCCATGCGGGAGAGTTTCCACAGACAAAGGGCGGACGAGACACATTGGGCAATGACCGTTGCCAGAGCAACGCCTGCGACCTCCATGTTCAGCCCTGCTACAAAATAGATGTCCAAAGCGATGTTTAATACCGTTGCAACCAACAGGTAAAGTAATGCTGAGACGGAGTCTCCAAGGCCACGGATGATGCCGCTTAAGATATTATAATAAGCCATACCTGCAATGCCCACCAAGGAGATGGTTAAATAGTCTACACACCATTCCAAGGTCGATGCAGGGGTGTTTAACAAAACCAACAGCGGTCGAATCAACGGGGTCATAACCACGATCAGCAGAGCGCAAGCAATGGCAGTAACGGTGATACAGTTGCCAACGGTGTAAGAAAGCTCTTCCCGTTTTTTGGCGCCAAAGTATTGGGCGACCATGATGCTGGCACCTGCAGAGATGCCGATAAACAGGACCAAAAGCATATTCAAAATCGGGCCACAGCTACCAACAGCAGAAAGGGCTCTGTCCCCCGCTTTGACAAAGTTGGGGTCGTTTACTGCGGCAGCCAAGACTTCGGGTGCGTCTTTGATGTAGCGGCTGACCACGATGCTATCCACCGTGTTATAAAGTTGCTGGGCGATGTTGCCCAGAATCATGGGTAATGTAAAGAACAAAATGCACTTCCACGGCTTACCTTGGGTCATATCCACTGGTGCAAAAAGTTTTTTCAGCATAGTTTTACCTCGAGTTGTAATTTTTCACAAAGAGTAGTATAACACAAATTACCCAACCGTTCAACCTTTTTTGTAAATAAAAAAGGTCTGCATCAGCAGACCTTTTTGCGCGTCAATAACTGGATTACTGCAATCAAAGCCACAATAGCGACGCCAATGACATCGGTAACGACGCCGGGATAGATTAAGAGCAATCCGCCAACGGCGATGATAATACGCTGATACCAAGGCATGGAGTGGATTAAGTATCCCTCTAAAGAAGCGGAAACAGCGTAGATGCCAACCAGCGAAGTGATGCAGATAATCACCGCCTCAATCGCCGAGGTATCAATCAGTAACAACGCAGGGTTTAGAGCAAAGACATAAGGAACGATGAAGGCACCAATCGCCAGTTTGGTGGCGGTTATGGCGGTCTTCATGGGGTTGGCTTGGGCAATTGCCGCACCTGCGTATGCCGCCAATGCAACCGGCGGAGTCAAGTCAGCAACAATACCGAAGTAGAACACAAAGAAGTGGGATGCCAACAGCGGAACACCCATCTGGGTCAGGATCGGAGCACAGGTTGCCGCCATGATGCAGTAGTTTGCAGTGGTGGGCACGCCCATACCCAAAACGATACAACAGAGCATGGTCAAAATCAGAGCGATAATGACCTGACCGTTCGCCAAAGCAACAACGCCGTTGATAATGGTGTTTGCCAGGCCTGTGATGGAGATGGCGCCTGCAACGATACCTGCGATGCCACAAGCCGCTGCAACGGTAATCATTCCCTGTCCGCCAGCCGCCAAGGCTTCAAAAATGCGTTTCGGGGTGATACGATTCTCCTTATTAAATAGACCGACAACGATGGTCACCACCATGGCAATCGCTGCAGAGTACGCGATAGAGCGGGTGCTGGTACCGACCAGATAAATCAAAACAATCAGGGGAAGCAACAAATAGGACTTCTTTAGCAAAGGAACCAGACGAGGCAATTCTTCTTTCGAAAGGCCACGTAAGCCTTCCTTTTTTGCTTCCAAATGAACGGAAATGAAAACGCCCACGAAGTACAAAATAGCAGGTAAAATCGCACAAAGGACGATGTTGCTGTAAGGTACACCTGTGGATTCCGCCATCAAGAATGCGGCAGCACCCATGATCGGGGGCATAATCTGTCCGCCGGTAGAAGCCGATGCCTCGGTCGCTGCAGCAAATTCAGGCTTGTAGCCAGTCTTTTTCATCATCGGAATGGTGACCGAGCCCGAGCCAACAGTGTTAGCAACCGAAGAACCGGAAACCATCCCCATCAAAGCACTGGCAACAACAGCAACTTTAGCCGGACCGCCCGAAAAACGGCCTACAATGGTATTGGCGATTTTAATAAAGAAGTCGGCAATACCTGTCCGTTCCAAAAACGCGCCGAAGATGATAAAGGCAACGATGAATTTGGAGCAGGCGTTAATAGGTGTGGACAGGATACCACTTTCCTTGGAATATACCAAACTCTTGACTGTCAGGTTGAGTCTGCCGGCAAAGGACGGGTTGTTCAAACCCCAAATGAGTGCATAGACAACAAAGCAACCTGCAACAATCAGGATGGGCAGGCCGACGCTTCGACGGCAAACTTCCGCTAAGGAAAGGATGGCGATAACACCCAACACCACCTGAAACGGCTCTAAAACCGATTGTTGTGCAATTTCTACCGCGTTCATCGCATAATAGAAAAAGGTGCCCGCACCGCCCAGCATCAGCAAAATGTCATACCACGGAAGGTAGTTGACACGCTGTTTGCCTTTGCGAGCGGGAAAGACTAAGTAGCCCATCAGTACGATATAGGCAACAAAAGTAGCGAGACGAAGCTCGTCTAACCAGTTTGCAAAAAGAGTAACATATAAGCAAAAGACCGAGAAAAACGCGAGGATACACTGAATGACAATCTTCGGTGCACCTTCCCAGACACGGGTATTGGATTCGCGGTCGAATTTTTTCATGACGGAGTCTAAATCCATCGGCTCCTGAACATCAGGCGCTTTCTTCTTACCAAATAACAAGACAGTTCCTCCTCAGGTGACAGAATAAAAGGCCGTGGCACAAAGGCCACAGCCTTTCAAAATCCTTCTGATTACTCTACGGTAATACCTTTTTCAGCAAAGTACTTTGCTGCACCTGCATGGAAGGGAACAGTCATACCGGAGGTTGCATTTTCCAAAGTCAGTTCGGTACCCTTTACATGTTCAGCAGTAATAGCATCGATGTTATCGAAGATTGCAGCAGTCAGGTTGTAAACATCTTCTTCAGAAGCGGCTGCGCTGACAATCAGAGTAGCCTTAACAGTAACGGTCTTCACTGCTTCAGTCTGACCCTTGTAGGTTTCTGCAGGAATCTCATAAACAGTGTAGAAGGGGCAGTCAGCCATCAGCTTGTCTGCGATTGCACCGTCGATGGGAACCAAGTATGCATCATTGGTAGTGCACAGCTCTGTGATTGCAGGAGTCGGAGCGCCTGCAACGATGAATGCAGCGTCAATCTTGCCGTCCTTTAAGGCGTCAGCACTGTCAGCGAAGGACTGGTACTGGGGCTTGATGTCGGATTCGGTCAGGCCGGCAGCAGTCAAAACGTCCATAGCATTGAAGTATACACCAGAGCCAGGAGCACCGATGGAAACGGTCTTACCCTTCAAGTCTGCAACAGTCTTGATTTCAGCATCCATGGTAACCAGCTGCAAAGCCTCTGCATAAAGACCTGCAACGGTACGGAAGGAGTCTACCTTACCCTCTTCTTCAAAAGAACGGGTGCCTTCCCAAGCATAGGACATAACATCCGACTGAACCGTACCCAGCTGATAGTTACCGGCAGCGATACCCTGGATGTTTGCCTTGGAACCGTCAGTAGAAACGACAGTTACATTAACACCTGCTTTTTCAGTGATGTAGCGACCCAAGATGCCGCCGTAGCCGTAGTAAGTACCAGAGGTACCGCCGGTACCCATGGTCATACCGGTACCGCCACAAGCGGTCAGCGCCAGCAACATAGCCAGTGCCAGAACGATAGAGATAATTCTTTTCATTACATTTTCCTCCTTTTAGGTGGTTTGTTCATCTCGATTATTTTATCACACTTTTTACCACAATTCAAGAGGATTTTATAAAAAGAGTAATGATACAGAAATATTGACATTTTTTTGATTTCCTACTATAATAAAGAATAACACTTGCATGAAGGGAATTTATATCATGGACTTTGATTACTACAAGAAATTCGAGCCCATCGACGGCAAATGGTACATCAACAAAGAATTGGGGCGTGGTGCTTTTGGCACCGTCTTGGAAGTCGAACGGCGCGATCGCACCAATATGAAAGCTGCGGTGAAAATCATTTCTGTCCCATCTTCTATTAATGAAGTAAACAACTACAAAGAGGAGCACTACACACAAGACGAAAAAAGTGTTACCGCCTATTTTTATGGATTTGTCGAAGAGTTCGAAAGTGAATTCCAACTCATGGCTGAATTAAGAGGGCACACAAACATCGTCAACATTGAAGACTATGAAGTAAAAGAACGCAAAGGTGAGTTCGGTTGGGATATTTTCATTCGCATGGAACTGCTTACACCGATGAACAAATACTTCGCACAACACAAACCGAGCAAAAAGGATGTTGTTCAACTGGGAATTGACCTTTGCAAGGCCTTAGAGGTCTGTCAAAAGCACAATATTATCCATAGAGACATCAAGCCTAGCAACATCTTCGTTTCTGAAAATGGCGACTTTAAGTTAGGCGACTTTGGTGTAGCGAGAACATTAGAAAAAACCTCCAGCGGTTTATCCAAAAAAGGAACCTATATTTACATGGCCCCTGAGGTCTATATGGGAAACTCCTATGGTGCCAATGTAGACTTGTATTCTTTGGGCATCGTTATGTATAAAATGCTCAATGATAATTTTGAACCTTTCCGCACACAGCTCACCCACAGCGACGAAGAGGCAGCCATGTCCAAACGGTTTCGGGGTGAACCAATCCCCATGCCCAAACACGCCGATGGCGCATTGGCTGAAATCATTTTAAAAGCTTGTTGCTTTGAACCCGAACACCGCTATCATGATCCAAAAGAAATGCGCGAAGCTTTGGAAAGCGTCTTACGTTCTCTTGACGAAAACGATGCGCCGAATGACGAATTGCTAATTCAAACACCCGAAAGCAATACTTTGGAAACCGAAGAGCTAACTCACGAATTGTTCGATGACCTTGAGAACGAGGGTGAAAAAACGCACGGACTGTTCGATGACCTTGAAGACGATGCTGAAAAAACGCGTGGACTGTTCGATGACCTTGAAGATGATGATGAAAAAACAAGTATTCTCTTTCAAGAAGACAGTTCTACCGAACCTCCTGCTGTTTCTCCCCCCAAAAAGCTCAAAAAAAGAAAACTTCTTATTGGCGGAGCAGTGGCTTTATTACTAATTGTTATTTGCTGTCTTTCTATGTGTTCCAAAGAAAAACCCGTGCCCGCCACCTCTTCTCTGATTATTTCCGAGTTTGTTTCATATATTGACCTCGTAGATGAATCCGGAAACTATATTTTAGTTGGTTCTCATATTGACCATATTACAAAATACTGTGACATCGACAACGATTCTTATTATTTCGAGCTTTGGATTACCGAAGAAGGAAAAAGTCTTTGGAAGGCTGCATTCACTTCGGATACCGAAAAAACATTTACCTTGCTTGTAAATCAAGAACCTGTTGCAACAGTGAAAATGTCCAGTGCTTCAGCCCCGCCTTCATACATTCCTTTTTTGGGTAGCGATATGCAGTATTCCAATGGTTGGAGCACTTCTTCCCCTTACACGAGTTCCGAATTTGAGGCCGTCTTCTCTCTGCTCTCTACTGCTCCAGTCCTTTCTGAGACACCAGAAAATGCAGAAGACGAGCCGCCATCCCAAGATACTACACCAAAGCCAGCGGTCAAAAGATGCCCTGTATGCAATTCTTCAAAGCACACCGTACATCCCTGCGCATACTGCGGCTCTACCTCACACATCGTGCACCCCACTTGTTCAATTTGCGGTTCGCCTTCGCACACCATTCATCCTTGCGAGGTTTGTGGCTCAACCGACCACATCGTTCACCCCTCCAAGCAATCCCCCTCTGATTTGATTTGGGGAGAAACGTTTAATTGATGAAAGGAGAAACCATGAAAAAACTAGTCATTTTTGTAACACTGATTTCCCTCTTAGTCTGTTCCCTACCTGCTCATGCAGTGATCCCAAGCAAAACTGCTATTATGAATGTTGAAGGTCAGCTACAAACATTAGAAAAAGCAGATGTTTATGTCAACTCCACTAAAGCCGAGGTTTCCGCCTTTATCTATAATGACTTCACCTATGTTCCTTTGCGTGCGGTCGGGACTCTCTTAAACTGTGAAATCGGTTGGAATTGGGAAGCTGAAGTTGCAACCATCGAAAACGAGCTGACCATTGTTATGGTACAACGCAATAGCACCGAGATGGCTATCAAAGACCGACGCCAACATGGAAACGTTTCTGCAGACGTTCGCCAATTAAGTGCTACCCCTATTTTCATCAAAGAACCTGGCGCCGCAGACGATACTCTGTACGTCCCCGTCCGTGCCATTTCCGAGGCATTAAGTGCAAAAGTTATTTGGAATGAACCCCTACGCATTGTCTACATCAACAGCGAGTATGATACCATTTCTTCTTTCTTAAACGGCTTTGCTATTGTTACCAAAGAAAAGAAACAAGGGTTGATTGACTCCACTGGTTTAACTCGAATTGCAGTAAACTACAAGGCAGTTCATTTTCCCAATGCGGATGGTGTCTCCGCTGTTATGGACGCAAATAACAAATGGGGATTTGCAAATGTTTACGGTGGCGTGATTGTAAAACCACGTTTCAATGCCGTTAAGCCGTTTTCCAATGGTCTAGCCGCTTACTACAATAACGGCAAATGGGGCTTTGTAGACAGTAATGACAAGATTGTCATCCCCAACGAATATACCAATGTCGGTTTCTACCGTGACGGTTTAGTTCCTGTTGAAAAAGGCAACAAATGGGGCTTCTTAAACGCCAACGGCGAAATCGTTATTCCTTTTATTTACGATAACGCCGGAAACTTCTCCGAGGGCTACGCTGCTGTCTGCCAAACAGGTAAATGGGG
>JAGAUM010000182.1 GCA_017620795.1 Clostridia bacterium | reverse complement strand
TAGTCGCAGCGCCTTTTCGAATGTTATCAGCAACAACCCAGAGGTTAACACCACTCTCAACGCTTTCGTCGCGGCGAATGCGACCAACAAAGGTGTCGTTCTTGCCAGAAGCGGTAATAGCCATCGGGTAAACACCGTTTGCAGGGCTATCTTGCAAGGTGACGCCAGGAGCTGCGAATAAAGTTTCCTTCAATTCGTCCAGATCGAAGGGCTTTTCAAACTCTAGGTTGATAGATTCACTGTGGCCATTAACAACCGGAACACGAACAGCGGTTGCAGTAATACGGATAGAATCGTCACCCAGAATTTTGTGAGTTTCGTTAATCATTTTCATTTCTTCCTTGGTATAGCCGTTAGGTAAGAAAACATCAATCTGCGGAATGCAGTTACCTGCAATAGGATAGGGGAACTTTTTGGGAGCAACACCCTTGTAGCCATCTTCCAAATCAGCAACACCTGCAACACCTGCGCCAGAAACAGCTTGATAAGTAGAGTAAACGATACGCTTGATGGTATACTTATCGTGCAAAGGCTTTAAAGCAACCATTGCCTGAATTGTAGAGCAGTTGGGGTTAGCGATGATACCCTTATGTTTTTTGATATCCTCGGGGTTTACCTCGGGCACAACAAAAGGAACGGTGGGGTCCATACGCCAGCAGCTACTGTTGTCTACAACAACGCAACCTTTAGAAGCGGCAATGGGAGCGAACTTTTCGCTGATGCTAGCACCAGCAGAGAAGAGGGCAATATCGATGCCGCGGTCGAAAGAAGACTCGGTCAGTTCTTCGACTACCAGCTCTTTGCCGTCGAAAGTGATTGTTTGTCCTGCCGAACGGGCAGAAGCAAAAAGATATAATTCGCTGATAGGAAGTTTTTCTTCCTCCAACACACGTAAAAAGGTTCTACCGACCATTCCTGTTGCGCCAACAACGGCGACTTTGTACTGTTTCATATTAAATCCCTCCATTAAAAAATCCGGTCTCTTTTGAGCAGAAACCGGTTTGTGTCCTACAAGACCGATAGCGCTCCATCCGATTCGGATGACAAGCGTACAGTTCTTAACTGCACACCCAGATAAGATTCGCTGTCCCGAACCCCTCTTCGGCATCCGCCCCTTTTTTCACAGTTCAATGGGTGGTCAGACCCTCGCTGAGAATACTTTTTGCGTAATGCACCTCTATCTATTATATAGTAACATCTTTGTCCTAATGTGTCAATTGTTTTTTGCTACAAATATAAAGAAGGATAAATATGTTTTTTGTCGAAATCATTAAATGGAGGTTATACACATGAAGAATATTAACAAATGCCTTCTTTTAACGCTGATCTCAACTATTTTAATAAGCTTTTCTGTCAATGCTGAAGATCTAATAGATGTTGGCTTGGCTTATGGTTCTTCTGCTCCTACCACTGTTTCTGTGCAGGGGAACGTGTCTACCCAGGCAGAAGGGAGCCCTATCTTTAACAATCCCGTGATAAGCGTAGAACGCCCTACCACAATATACATCAGTGCAGAAACGGTTAACCCACAAGAAATATCACCTACTTATGTTTCAGAGTACGGGGTTTATGCTCTTTACACTGACGTTATTCCCGAAGGCGCTGTTGCAAGTCAGCTTACCGTTCCAGCTATCCGTGTGATGGAAGGCGACCAGCTTCGCGCAATTGTTTCTTTCCCACAAGGCGTTGCTTTTCGTGATGATACCGATGGCGTTTTGGAATACGAATCTCGTGAATATCGGGGTGAATTGGTTTTGCATCCTTCACCCGATGGCGCGATTGTTGTCGTTAATCGTTTGGATGTAGAGTCTTATCTCTGTGGCGTTCTTCCATATGAAATGAGTACGGGCTGGCCACTCGAGGCACTAAAAGCACAGGCTGTTGCAGCGAGAAATTATGTCGCTAACAATGTCGGAAAACATCGCTCAAACGGTTTTGATTTGTGTAATACAACGCATTGCCAAGTTTACAGAGGAAAGACGGGTGAAGCAGAAGATTGCACACAAGCCGTTTTTGACACCGCGGGAGTTTACCTTTATTACGATGGCAAACCTGCGCAAACTTTTTATTTTTCCAGTAGCGGCGGCAAGACAGAAAATGTAAAGGATGTATGGGGATCTTCCTTCCCATATTTGGTCAGTGTAGAGGATACTTATGAAAAAACGGAAGATATTCCTTCCGCCAACTGGCAATATGCCCTTTCAACTGCCGCTTTGACCGAAAAGTTCAGTAACTACAAAATTGGAACCATAAAAGACATCGTAATTACTTCCACGACGGACGGAGGACGAGCTAAAACCCTGTCAATTTCTGGGTCCTCAGGTGTAAAGGAACTCAAGGCCACCGATTTTCGTTCTTTAATCGGCGTGTCAGCAATAAAAGGAACGTTTTTTACTATTGAGAAAAGTAGCGATGAAAATATTGCGGTGATTTCTGCTTCGGGAGAAAAAACTATAGGAATCGAAATGAATGTCATTTGTTCTGATGCCGTTAAGACACTTGCCACCCCGTCTGCGTTCCTTGGGAAAAATGGAGTTTTCTTGTTCGAGCCAACTTACTCAAGCTTTAAATTCGTTGGTAAAGGATACGGACACGGCGTGGG
>JAGAUM010000181.1 GCA_017620795.1 Clostridia bacterium | reverse complement strand
TTAACCATCAACGCTACTTTGAACACAACGGCATGCTCAAACACACGCAAATCCAAGCCGGTCAGGCGCTTGACCTTTTCCAGACGATAGACCAAGGTGTTGCGGTGAACGTAAAGACTCTCTGCCGTTTTGCTGACGTTTAAGTCATTCTTAAAGAATTCCTGAATGGTGTACATAATATCAGGACTCAAGTTGTCGATGGTTTTCTTTTTAAAGATTTCGCTTAAGAACATCTGGCACAAGGTGGTCGGCAACTGGTAAACCAAGCGACCGATACCCAGATTGTTGTAATTGATGACCGTCTTTTCAGGTTCAAAGACCTTGCCCACATCAATTGCCATGCGCGCGTCCTTGAAGCTGACTGCCAGGTCCTGAATGTTGTCCACCACATTACCGATGCCCACAACCACATTCAGCATCATTTCACCGCTGACCGTGTGAGCAATGGTTTGTGCAGTCTGTTCCAACTCACGGTCAGAAACATTACTGCGGACATCCTTGACAACGGCAACCGAGCGACTGTCTACGCTGACCACGAAATGGTTGTTGCGGTCGGGGAAAAGGTTTTGCAAGACCTCTACCAAAGCGTACTCAGTACGGTCACGGGTAGAAACCAAAAAGACCACTCGGGAGGTGTTTTCCAACAAATGCAGTTCCCGTGCACGGACATAGACATCACCCGGCATGATGTTGCTTAAGATGATGCTTTTTACAAACTCTGTCTTGTCATATTTTTCGTCATAATAACGGTAAATGTTTAATAAGCTGACCCGAATCAGTCTTGCGTAGTTGGCAGTGGCTTCATCCGTGCCTTCGATGAACACACAAAACTCGCCCTGCTTTTTACGACCTGCCACCAAAACCGTTTCACCGTCAATCACCTGAAGCTCCTCCGAGTCCCAGTCAACCGAGTTTACGGCAGGATGGAAAGAACTCTGACGTTTTAGGTCAGAGCATGCCAAAATCGTCCCCTCGTCGTCAAACACGCCGAAGGATGTATGCAAATTTTCAGCCATTTGAGAAATAACCGATTGAAACATTCTGCTTAACAAAAGAAGTCCCTCCTGTCAACCATGTATTATCTATTCTATCATACCTTTTTTTTCGTCAAAATGCAAGAAAAAATCTTATTTATCAGTAGATTATTTTATAAAAAGGTGATAGAATAAGAAAAGAAAGGAGTGGTTGCATGAACGAACGAGCTGTCTTGGTCGGACTCAATACCGGTTCTGACCCTGAAAATGACAGTAGTGAAATCTCGTTGGCGGAATTGGAACGGCTTTGCGATACCGCTGGGCTTACTTGCGTTGCAACCGTACTACAATCCAAGCCTACCCATGACAGTGCGACCTTCATCGGTTCGGGAAAGGTGCAAGAGGTTGCCCAAATCATCGCCGAGACCGAAGCCGATTGCGTTGTTTTAGACCATGAGTTAAGCGGTTCTCAGACTAAGAATTTAGAAGCGGCATGGAACTGCCGTGTCATCGACCGCACCTTTTTGATTTTAGATATCTTTGCCAGCCGTGCCAAGAGCCGTGAGGGTAAGACCCAGGTCGAGCTGTCCCAGCTTCGTTACCTGCTCCCCCGTCTTTCGGGCATTGGCGAATCGCTTTCCCGTCTGGGCGGTGGTATCGGTACCAGAGGCCCCGGTGAAACCAAGCTGGAAACCGACCGTCGACACATCGACCGACGGATTCAGTCTTTGTCTCGGGAACTGGAAAAAATCGAAAAGAACCGTGCTGTGCAACGGAAACAGCGGCAACAGGAGACGGTGATTCAAGCCGCCTTGGTAGGCTATACCAATGCGGGAAAATCCAGCCTGTTAAACCGTCTGACCAACGCAGGGGTTTTGGCGGAAGACCGCCTTTTTGCCACCTTAGACCCCACGGTCAAGCGCCTGACCATTGACGAAAACGAAGAAATTCTTTTGGTGGACACGGTTGGGTTTGTGCGCAAACTCCCCCACCATCTGGTTCGTGCGTTCCGCTCCACACTGGAAGAAGTTACTGTTTCGGACATGATTTTAGTGGTTATGGACGCATCCGACCCTGCCCTGTCCGAGCAGGTACGGGTAACCGAGGCGCTCCTTCGGGAACTGGATGCAGAGCATCAGCCAAGAGTTTATATCTATAACAAATGTGACCTGCTCCCCGATACCCACAGCCTGCCCCAACGGGAAAACACAGTCTACCTTTCCTGCGCAACGGGAGACGGGATTGAAGAATTGCTTGAAACCTTGCGCCGAGTGTTGCCCAAAAAGAAACGGCTGATGCATCTTTTAATCCCTTATGAAAAAGGGCAGTTGCTTTCCCGACTCCACGAATGTGCACAAATCAAAGAAGAAACCTTTACCGAGCACGGAACAGCGGTCAGCGCAATCGTGGATGCAGTGGACGAAAAGACCTTTATCCCCTATGAAACCGAGGATGAACAATGAAAAGTTACAAGACTGTCAGCGCACCCGGAGAAATTGAATACATCGATAAAAAATCCCGATTCATTGCCTATTGTCAACCGGTAACCACCGAAGAAGAAGCGTTAGGTTTTTTAAACAACATCCGCGCTCGTTATCGAGATGCCACCCATCATGTGTACGCGTATTCTTTAAGAGACCAACACATCCAGCGGTTTTCAGATGATGGCGAGCCCCAGGGCACTTCAGGCTTGCCTACTTTAGAGGTACTGACCAAAGGTGACATTACCGACGCCATCATCGTCACAGTACGCTACTTTGGCGGAACCCTTTTGGGAACAGGTGGATTGGTCCGTGCCTACGGCAAAAGTGCAAGAGAAGCGTTGCTTGCCGCCAAACCTGTGGAAAAGGTTCCTTGTCTCATGGTAGAAGGGCGGATTGATTACAGTAACTGGGGAAAATTGCAAGCGCATCTTTTGACCGAAGGGTTGCTTTCGGGAGAGGTGACCTTCGGTGCGGATGTAGTCTTTCCCTTGGCACTGCCTGCGGATGAGGCAGAAGGGCTGAAAGCCGATTTAATAGACCGCACCAACGGTCTGATTTGTTTACAAGATATGGGTATTGAGTATTTCGATAAACCGATTGAGGTATAAAAAAAGAGAGACCACAAGGTCTCTCTTTTTTAACGTTCATCAATGGGAAGATAGACACCGTCGCGGCAAACATTACGATAAGCGGGACGGATAATCTTCTTGCTGGTCATCAATTCCTCAATACGGTGAGCGCACCAGCTTGCCACACGGGAGATGGCGAACAAGGGTGTATAAACCTCAGTAGGAATATCCAGCATCTGGTACACAAATCCCGAGTACAAGTCCACATTGGCACACATTTTCTTGTCGGGGTCTTTTAAGCGGTTAAAGACTTGAGGGGTCAGCTTTTCAATCAAGGCGTAGAGATTGAACACGTCCATCATATCCCGTTTCTCTGCCAACTGCTTGGCGCGTTCACGAAGCAGGACGGCACGAGGGTCAGACAGGGTATAAATGGCATGGCCGATACCATAAACCAGACCGCTGTGGTCATATGCTTCCCGCCTTAAAATCTTTTCGATGTAGCAGGCAACCTCATCCTCGTTTGCCCAGTCTTTGACATTGGCTTTGACATCTTCCATCATACCCATGACCTTGATGTTGGCACCGCCGTGACGGGGGCCTTTCAACGAACCGATTGCCGCACCGATAGCCGAATAGGTGTCGGTACCAGACGAGGAAACAACACGGGTAGTGAAAGTAGAGTTGTTACCACCACCATGCTCTGCATGAATCATTAACAGCAGGTCTAAAATTTCTGCTTCAATGGGTTCAAATTTCTGGTCCTGTCGCAGAATGTGCAGGAAGTTTTCCGCCGTGCTTAAAGACGGGTCGGAAGAATGGATATACAAGCTCTTATGGTCATGGTAATGGCTCTTCGCCTGATAAGCGTAGGCGGTTAACAGCGGCATCCGAGCGACCAACTGCAACGACTGACGCATCAGATTTTCCAAATCGGTATCATCGGGGTTATCGTCATAGGAATACAACGCCATGGTGCTACGGGCGATTTTATTCATCAAGTCCTTACTGGGGGCTTTTAAAATCATATCCTCGATGAACCCGTCGGGTAATTCGCGCATGGATGCAAGCAGGGTTGAGAACTCTTCTAACTCTCTTCTGTTCGGCAGTTGTCCCAACAGTAAAAGATAGCAGACCTCGTCAAAGCCGTGACGTTTTTCTTTCCAACAGTTTTCGACGATGTCGCGGATATCAATACCACGGTAGGTCAAAACACCGTCAACGGGCACACGCTCACCCTCACTGACCACGTAACCGTGTACATCGCCCAGCTTGGTAAGACCGGTTAAAACGCCAGTACCATCCTCGTTACGGAGACCGCGTTTGACATTGTAGCGTGTAAAGCGGTCAGGACTAATATGATTCACGCCGCTGGCACGGACCGAAAGCTCACTAACCAGTGCATTACATTCTTTTTCGGAAAATGTTTTCATTCCTTCCACCTCTTTCATGATGGAACATTATACTATATTTTCAACCGCCCGTCAAGGAATATTCCGCAAAAACCCCTCATACACTAATATAGGAGGGATTTTATGAGACGAGCCATATCTTTTTTTGCGTTGTTCCTTTGTGGAGCGATGGTTTTTCCGCTATTGTCGGGTCTTTCTCAAAAACAGGATAACACCATTCGCGTTCACGATGTTGCAACAGACAAGGAATTAAAGTTACCGTTAGAGACCTTTGTGATTGGTGTCGTTGCGGCGGAAATGCCTGCTCTTTTCGAAGAAGAAAGCTTAAAAGCCCAGGCGGTAGCAGCGCGCACCTATATTGCTTCCCGACTGAAAAGCGGAGAACCGCTGTGTACCGACCCCACCCATTGTCAAGCCTATGCGGACAAGCAGACCTTAAAGGCACAATGGGGCGAACATTTCGATACATACTATCAGCGGATTTCCGATGCGGTTTCAAAGACCGAAGGGGTTATTGCCGTCTATGAAGGTGAACCCATTGCCGCTGTTTTCCATGCCGCAAGTAACGGACGGACCGAAGACGGCGAGGCGGTTTGGGGAACGGACACCCCCTACTTAAAAAGTGTGGAAAGTCCTTTACCTGCTCACTTAAACGGAATGGAAACCGAAACGGTATTTGACCGTGCGGAGCTTATAAATCTATTAAAGTCCCTAAAGCCATCGATTCAGGACACCGTGCCTTTAATACAAGGAATCACCAAGACCCCCTCAGGACGAGTCAGCACCATACAAGTGGGCAATGTCTCTTTTTCAGGAAGTGAGTTAAGAGGGCTTTTATCCTTAAATTCCACTGATTTTACGGTCACCGAGGATACTGCACAAGTGTATTTCATTACCCACGGCAAAGGTCACGGGGTAGGTATGAGCCAATACGGATGTAACGAGCTTGCCAAAGACGGCAAGACCTATCAGGAGATTCTGGCGCACTACTACCCCCAAACATCTCTGCATAAACTGGAAAATATTTGAACATACTACTGCCGAAAGGTGGTAGTTATCATGCTAAAATGGTTTCGTCAAAACAGTTTATACCTGCTTTTAATCGGATGCATCTCGGTAGTGGGGTTTGGCGCGTGGGTGCTGGGGTCTTTTTCCAAGCCAGAGCCTGAGCCTATTGCCTCTGTCCCAGATATTCCGAAAGAAGAAATCGTAGAAGTCGTCGCACCGCCTGCTGATGTGGTGGTAGAGCCTGTTGCAGTTGCCATGCCCCCCATCGTGGAACAACCGACCGTTGAGGTCAGCACCCCGAAAAAGGTCCCCTATATTCTACCCGTTTCTGGGAAGGTACAAAAAGCTTATTCCAAAGACCAGCTCCTCTATTCCAAAACCATGGGCGATTGGCGCACCCATCACGGAATTGACTTTTCTGCGGAGGTTGGCACATCGGTGGTGGCG
>JAGAUM010000180.1 GCA_017620795.1 Clostridia bacterium | reverse complement strand
ACGCGCACATTACGAAATCTGGAAGACCTATTCCAAGGTGGAGATGAAACCCCAGAAAGTTAAGATTCTCAAGTACAAATGGTTGGCACGGATTTTGGGCTTTACTTTTGCGGTCAAGCTGATGGAAAATGGCGAAGCAGGTGCTCAAAAAGAATATGAGCTTTTGACAGAAGAAGTGGAAGAAAGCGTCCGCATCCGCCAAGAGGAAGAAGAGCATGAAGCTGTTTTGTTAGAAATGCTGGACGAGGAACGCCTTCAGTATGTTGGCAGCATGGTGTTGGGCATGAATGATGCTTTGGTGGAGCTGACCGGTTCTTTAGCGGGATTCACTTTTGCCATGCAAAACACCCGCTTGATTGCTCTTTCGGGGTTGATTATGGGTATTTCCGCTACCTTTTCTATGGCATCCAGTGAATTCTTGGCTGCCAAGAGCGAGGGGAGGAACGATGCCTTTAAGTCCTGCTGTTATACGGGCATTGCCTATCTGATTACCGTTGCCCTGTTGATTCTACCCTATCTGCTTTTGAGTAACGAACAGTTTATGATTGCTCTTTGTTCCATGATTGCCATTGTGGTTTTGATTATTGCAGGGTTTACATATTACATTTCGGTTGCAAAGGGAGAGCGGTTTAAACCACGCTTCTGGGAAATGACCTTAATCAGTGTTGGGGTTGCCGTGGTCTCTTTTGTTGTTGGTATTCTGGCAAAAAAGTTTTTAGGTGTTGATTTATAAAGGAGGAAAAAGAAAATGCGTATTTTGTTTTTTGGCGATTCGATTACTGACGGTAGCCGTTGGAGAGATGACGACTCCAACATGGGTTTTGCTTACCCCTTTTTGTTAAAAGCGGAGTTGGGCTACAATGAACCTGAAAAGTATGAGTTCTTTAATCGCGGTATCGGTGGCAATCGCATTGTGGATTTGTACGCTCGATTGAAAAAGGACGTGCTGAACTTAAAGCCTGATGTCATGAGTATCCTGTGTGGTGTCAACGATGTCTGGCACGATTATGGCGATGCCCCCAACGGCGTTGACGAAGAGAAGTATTATAAGATTTATGATATGATGATCGCGGAAATCAAAGAGGCTCTGCCCAACATTAAAATCATGATTATGGAGCCTTTCTTGCTTCCTGGTACCGGTGTGGACGAATGGGGCTATGAAGAGTTCCGTCGGAAGGTAGAAGCCTGTGCCGCAAAAGCAAAGCTGATTGCCGAAAAATACAATCTGCCCTTTATTCCCTTACAAGCAGGATTTGACGAACTGGCAAAGACTGCCCCGAATTCCTATTGGCTTCGTGACGGTGTCCATCCTACGCCCATGGGTCATGTGTTCGTGAAGAACCAGTGGTTAAAGGCGTTTGAGGCAATCAAATGAAAGCAATTATAACAGGCGCCAGCTCGGGTCTTGGCTGGGATATGGCTCACCTTTTGTCCGAGCGTGGTTACGATATTCTGGCGGTCGCACGCCGTCGGGAGAAGCTGGAACAACTGCAAGCGGAGCTAAAGACCGATGTGGAAATTCTCTGCATGGATGTTACGGACATTGAAGCCTGCAAAGTGCTGGCGGAGCGGGCAATAGATGCCGAAGTGTTTATCAATAACGCTGGTTTCGGTGTGTTCGGCGAGCTGTGTGAAAACTCTTTGGAGCAGGAACTCTCGATGCTGGATACCAACATCCGCGCCGTTCATATCCTGACCAAACTGGTGGCACAAAAATTCCGTGAAAAAGACCGAGGGTATATCTTAAACGTTGCTTCTTT
>JAGAUM010000179.1 GCA_017620795.1 Clostridia bacterium | reverse complement strand
TATCCTCTTCTTCGCCAATAGGTGTTTCTAAAGAAACCGGTTCCTGTGCAATTTTGGTAATTTCACGCACTTTGTCAATAGACATACCCATTTCTTTCGCAATTTCCTCGTGAGTCGGTTCGCGACCCAATTCCTGCAAAAGCTGTCTAGAAACGCGAATGAGCTTGTTAATCGTCTCTACCATGTGAACAGGAATACGAATGGTTCTTGCCTGATCAGCAATAGCACGGGTAATCGCCTGACGAATCCACCAGGTAGCATAAGTACTGAACTTAAAGCCCTTCTCATAATCGAACTTCTCAACCGCCTTAATAAGACCCAGATTACCTTCCTGAATCAAATCAAGGAATAACATTCCGCGTCCAACATAACGTTTCGCAATGCTGACAACCAGACGCAAATTCGCCTCTGCCAGGCGTTTTCTTGCCTCCACATCACCACTGGATACGCGAATAGCAAGCTCCACTTCCTCGTCGCTGGAAAGCAAAGGCACGCGACCAATTTCCTTCAAATACATACGAACAGGGTCGTCGATTGCAATGCCATCCGGAACACTAAGGTCTAAAAACTCCTCGGGAGAAACCTCTTCGATGTCATCAAGATTTTCGGGTTCTTCCAAATCACCGGTAACCTCAACGCCCATCGACTCAATCATCTCATAGATCTTTTCAATCTGATCCGCTTCGATATCGATTTCTTCCAAAGTGTCGGCAATCTCCTTGTAGGAAAGATTCCCCTTTTTCTTACCTTTCTCGATTAATTCTTTAATAATTGTCTTTTTTGCCTCGGGTGAAACAGAAGCCATTTAGTTTTCCTCCCTTTCATTTGTATCAGCGGATGCTCCGCCGTTTTTCCTGCGTTTTTCAATCAATGCCTTTAGTTCAGCGAGGTTTCCACCAGCTGCCATATCGTTAATCTCATGCTCCAGTTTTGCCTTCTTAATGGTTGAAAGCAGTTGTTCTGCTGCAACGATATGATTCTCATACCCCGCCTGATAACAAAGAATTCCAGAAGCGATTTCCCGTTCTTTATCCTCAAACCCCTCCAGCAAAAGTGGCGGGTCGACTATCTTTTCGTCAAATAACCGTTGAGCCAGTTTTTTTGCAATATCATCCTCAAAACAGTCCGTTTCCTGCCTCGATATCAGCCATTTCATCACAGCGGCATCCTGACAGCACAGACCAATCAACAAACGTTCTGCCTTGCGTTGCAGTGTACTGCCTGCCGGAGAAACAGAACTGTTATCACGTTTCCGTTCTTGAGAACGATCTGCCATTTGCTGAACACGGCGGTCTCGCTTCGCAAGTTCTGCTCGAAGCGCCTCCACGTTCATCCCAGTCTCGTTTGCGACCTTTTGCAAATATGCTTCGCGCTTTACCGCATTGTCTATTTTAACCAAAATATCAGCAGTTTCATTCAAAAAAGAGACTTTTTCATCCAAGTTGTCCAAATCTACTTTTTCTCGTGCTAAATTGATTTGGTAAGCAGTCTGATCAACCGCTTCATCCAAAAGATTCAAAAAAGCTTCTGCCCCCCGCTCGCGAACATACTCGTCAGGGTCTTTCCCCTTGTCAACCGAAACAACGCGAACCTTTTCACAAAACGGTCTTAAAACCTCCAAGGCGCGAAGCGTAGCCATCCGCCCAGCATTATCAGTATCATAGCAGACAACTACCTCTTGACAATACTTGGCGAGAAGCCTTGCTTGATCTGAAGTCAAAGCAGTTCCCAAAGACGCAATAGCAAAAGGAACACCATGGTTTGCCAAACCGATAACATCCATGTACCCTTCCACCAAAACCAAACGTTTTGACTGAACCGTCTTGGCAAAATTCAGAGAAAAAAGGTGTTTGCTTTTATTAAAAACAGGGGTATCCGGTGAGTTCAAGTATTTTGGTTTGCTATCATCTAAAACACGTCCACCGAAAGCAATTACCCGTCCGCGCACATCAAAAATCGGAAACATTGCACGGTTACGAAACTTATCATAAACCGAACCGCGCTCGCTTTTGCTGGCAAGTCCGTTTTTGATTATCTGCTCCTCGGTATAGCCCTTCTTCAAAAGCTCATCCCGAAGCCCGTTCCAACCATCTGGTGCAAATCCCAATCCATATTTCACAATTGTTTCCATAGAAAGCTGTCGCTTCTTAAAATAGTCTAAACCTACCTTTCCTTCATCACTCAGCAAAGTGCGGTGGAAATACTTTGCCGCATCAACATTCATTCGGTAGTATACGTCCCGATCCTCACTAACCACATTGTTGCCTGTCGTAGGCTCTGGCATGCGTAGTCCTGCACGATCTGCAAG
>JAGAUM010000178.1 GCA_017620795.1 Clostridia bacterium | reverse complement strand
CTCTTCCCTTGTAAAAGACTTTACCCTTCGGGGAATGGACCGAACGCAAGCATACGATTCCGCAGACTTCCAAAAGCTTACCAATCTTCTTGAAATCTTTTTGATTGACCTTTGCAAAGCCGAGCAAAGAAGTCAGAATAACCATCTTCAAAGTCTGGAATTCGCTGCGCTGAACGCTTATTTAAAAAAGAATCTGAACCGTTCCCTTTCTTTAGAGGAAATTAGTGCTGAATATGGAGTCGCTATCCCTCAGCTACAAAAATCCTGCCGCGAGCAGTGTGGGTGCGGACCAATTACCTATTTTATTTCGTTGAAAATCGGCGCTGCCAAGCAGATGATTAAGGAAGGTACTTTTACCTTCACTGAAATTTCGGAAGCTTTAGGTTTCTCCTCGGTTCATTATTTTTCAAGACTGTTTAAATCCAAAACAGGAATGTCCCCTTCCGAATATGAAACAACGCTTAGAAAAGGTCGGTGAGAAGATGATTCAATTTGTTCAAGTCCCTGTTACGGAAGTGCTCCGCGTTACGTCTTTTGTTTCACTGTTTCAAAACAGACTTGACGACACACAAACCGAATCGGTTAGTGAAGCCCACCCCTTTTGGGAGTTCTTGTTCTTAGAATCGGGAAAGCTTAGCGTACTGGTGGATGGCGAACTATACACTCTCTCCCCCGGCGAGTTGATTTTGTACCCGCCTCACTCTTTTCATAGCATCGCCGCTTCCTCCGACACAGTAGTTAAAATCGCGAGCTTTATGACCGAATCGAATCTGTTATACGAACTATCAGGACAGATTTTGTCCCTTGGTGGTGCTTTACAAGAGGATTTGTCCCGTATTGTTACCTTTGGAAAAAAGATTTTAGTTGGATATCAAAGCGATACAGACATCCGTGGAATGCAGTTAAGAGACTATGCAAATCCTGCCGATACTCAACGTCTTTCCAACCTTTTGGAGTTGTTTTTACTGGAGTTATTCAATACGAAAGCCAGAACGTCCTCTCAAAACTTCCGTGATGAGCAGTTCACTATTTTTAATGACTTTTTAAAGAAGCACATTAAAGACAATTTATCCTTAGAAGAAATCTGTGACGGATGCTTCACCAGTGCAACCAGTCTGCAAAAGCTCTGTCACAAGCAGTGCGGTTGCGGACCCGTCACTTACTTTATTTCGTTAAAAATCGGTGCCGCCAAACGTATGATGAAAGAAAGCTCTATGAATTTTACACAAATTGCGGAAGCGTTGGGTTTTTCTTCGGTGCACTATTTCTCTAAGCTCTTTAAATCAAAAACAGGGATGTCCCCCTCAGATTACGCTAAATCCGTTAAAAAAATGAGGTGAGTCTGCGGCAATGTACAAAAAACTATCTGTCCCAAACGTCATTCGACTGGATTCAATCGTCAACATTTACCGTCAAAACATTGATGACCGACAAAGTAACGGGCGCGGTGAATCCCATTCTTTTTGGGAGTTTTTGTATTTGGAATCAGGACATCTTCGGGTTTTAGTAGATGGGAATCTGTATTCCATCTCCCCAGGCGAGCTGATTTTATATCCGCCACATGCCTTTCACTGTGTAGCGGCATCCAGTGGAACCACCGCCTGCAATGTCTCTTTTGATACCAACTCCCCTGCGCTTTTGAACCAGACTGGGCAGGTATTGATGCTCTCCCATTCTGCACAGGAGGATTTTGCAAGAATCCTTTCCATGAGTAACAGAGTCCTTTCACTAAAAGATACCGAAGCCGACCGTGCAACGCTTCTCCACGACAATGCTACACAAGCGGATATCCAGCGTCTGGCCAACCATTTGGAATTGTTTTTACTGGAACTTTGCAACACCGAAACCCGTTCCAATAACAAAAACTTCCGTAACGAACAGTTTGCCGCATTCCATGATTATCTGAAAAAGAACATGGATAAAAACCTGACCTTGGAAAATATCAGCGATGGATGCGCTGTCAGTGTGTCAAAGCTCCAAAAGCTCTGTCGCGACTATTGCGGTTGTGGGCCCGTTACCTACTTTATTTCTTTAAAAATCGGTGCCGCCAAACAGATGATGAAGGATTCCTCGTTGAACATTACGCAAATTTCGGATCGCTTAGGATTTTCCTCAGTGCATTACTTTTCCAGACTATTCAAGGAAAAAACGGGTATGACCCCCTCCGAGTTTGCAAAATCTGCTTACAAAAACTAAAGCCGTGTGCCTTTTGGCACACGGCTTTTTTTAAGATTTCTGAAGATAATCACGCATCAACGCTTCTAACAGCTCGTCGCGCTCTACTTTACAAATGAGCGCACGGGCATTTTTATGGCCTGTCACATAGGTGGGGTCACCCGAAAGAATATAGCCAACCAACTGACTGATGGGATTGTATCCTTTTTCAATCAGTGCTTGATACACCTCGGTCAAAATCTGGCGAATCTCCTCGTCCCGATTTTTTTCAAATTGGAATTTCATGGTTTGATCCATCAAAACCACCCCTTTCTTACGGGCTCATTATAACACATCAACGCGTGATTTTCAAGAGTTTTTTAGCGCAATGTTGCACCCATCTCGGACAGTGCCTTTAAGATACGCTCAACAGCAGTATTGACCTCTGCGTCGGTCAAGGTACGGTCCTCTGCACGGAAGACCAAAGAATATGCCATACTCTTTTTGCCTTCTTCAATCTGCTTGCCTTGGTATACGTCAAACAGTTGAACATCACAAAGCATTTTCTTACCTGCACGACGGATACATGCTTCGATATCAGCGGCGGTAGTATCGCGGTCTACAATTAAAGCAAGGTCACGGTTCATGGATGGGAAACGAGGCAATGCTTTATAAAGCATCGGCGGAACGTTTACTGCCAACATCGTCTCGAAATCCAACTCAGCAGCATAAACCGGAACATCAATATCGTAGTTGACCAACACTTGCGGATGAATCTGTCCGAAAACGCCCAGATACTGCTCCCCAATATATACGGAAGCGGTGCGTCCGGGATGGAAGGACGGATGCTCGGCCTCGGGTTTAAAGGTCAAAGTGCCTAAAGTAAAGCGGTTTGCCAGTTCTTCAACCAGACCCTTGACTGTATAATAGTCTCCCTCTCCATACTGTGCAAAAACCAGATGACGACGTTCTTCGGGAAGCTCGGTCAAAGGCAATGCCTTCGGCAAATAGACATTCGCCAATTCAAAAAGGCTAACCTTCGGAGAACGGTAGTGTACATTAGTTGCAATGGCTTCCATCAAAGAACCCAAAGCAACGGTACGCATAATCGCCGTATCCTCACCCAAAGGATTGGCAATGCGGATGTAGTTTCTGATTGTATCCGCTTCGGGAATGTTCAGTTTGTCGTACATCTTGGCACTAACGAAAGAATAGGTCAGGGTTTCGGAATAGCCCTGCGCGGTCATGAAGGACTTTAACTTATCCTCATTCTTCTGGGCAGGAGTTTTACCTGCGTTTAAGTTCGTACCGCTGGACAGGGTCGAAGGAATCTTATCGTATCCGTAGAAACGAGCAACCTCTTCTGCCAAGTCTGCTTCTCCTTCCAAATCAGGACGGAAAGAAGGCGGAATCACAGTATCCCCATCAATGACGATACCCAAACGTGCAAAGATAGCTTCCATTTCCTCACGGGAAACGGAGATGCCCAAAAGACGATTAATGGCATCGGGGCGGAAAGGAATCTTACGAGCCGCAGGAGCAGGAGCAGCTGTATCAATCATTCCTGCAACAACAGTACCTGCACCCAGTTGTTCTACCAATTCGCAGGCACGGTTGACTGCGCCTACCGTGTTGTAATAATCAAGGCCCTTTTCATAGCGACCCGAAGCCTCAGTACGCAGACCCAACTTTTTTGAGGTCAAACGAACCGATGTGCCGTCAAACAGCGCCGATTCAAACAGGACTTCTTTGGTGGTAGGCTGAATTTCAGAATTCATGCCACCCATAACACCTGCAACGGCAACAGCTTTTTCAGCGTCTGCAATCACCAACATAGAAGAATCCAGCTTGCGCTCGGTCTCATCCAAAGTGGTAATCACTTCGCCCTCATTGGCACGGCGGACGGTAATCTTATTGCCGCTTAAATAAGCGGTGTCAAAAGCATGCATGGGTTGACCGTACTCTAACATGACATAGTTGGTAATATCAACGATGTTGTTAATCGGACGAACCCCTGCGGCGCGCAGACGTCTTGCCAGCCATTGGGGCGACGGTTCAATCTTAACATCCTTAATCATGCGCGCACAGTAACGGGGGCATAAATCAGGAGCCGTAACTTCAACGGCGAAAGAATCGCAAATAGAAGCGCCCGTTCCCTCTGCCTTGGGTTCATGTACCGAGAAGGGACGCTCGAAGGTAGCGGCACTTTCTCTTGCCAAACCGATGACGCTGAAGCAATCGGGACGGTTGGAAGTGATTTCAAACTCTACTACCTGGTCAGACAGTTCCAGATATTCACGGATGTCCATGCCTACAGGAGCGTCTTCTGCCAAAATCAGAATGCCATACTCGGGAGCATAAGGAACATCGTTTAAGGTCAAACCCAGTTCCTCAATCGAGCACATCATGCCGTTGGATTCTACGCCACGAAGAGCAGACTTTTTAATCTTGATTCCGCCAGGTAAAGTAGAATCGTTCTTTGCCAGAACAATGTGTGCGCCTTCAAACACATTGGGAGCACCAGTGACAATCTGCAAGGGTTCTGCCTCTCCTGCGTCAACCGAGCAGACCTTTAACTTGTCAGCATTGGGGTGCTGTTCGACTTTCAAAACTTTAGCAGTGACAACATTGGTAATATCTTCACCTAAAATCTCATAGCCCTCTACTTTAGAGCCAGACAGGGTTAATGCATCGCAGTATTCTTTGACCGAAGCAGAAATGTCGGTATAGTCTTTTAACCAAGAAAGCGGTAATTTCATTATTTTTCTACCCCCTTAAACTGATTCAAGAAGCGAATATCGTTCTCAAAGAAGAGGCGCAAGTCGGTGACGCCATAACGGGTCATAACAATACGCTCCAGACCCATACCAAACGCGAAACCGCTGTAAACCTCGGGGTCGATGTTGCAGTTTTGAAGAACCTTGGGATGAACCATTCCACAACCCAATACTTCAATCCAGCCCTCGTCCTTACAAACGCGGCAACCTTTACCGCCACAGGAGAAGCAGGAAACATCCATCTCCGCACTGGGTTCAGTAAAGGGGAAGTGATGGGGACGGAAGCGGGTCTTACATTCGGGGCCGAACATCTTCTTGGCAAAGATGTCTAACGTGCCCTTTAAGTCACCCATGGTAATCCCTTTATCAACAACCAAGCCTTCAATCTGATGGAATACAGGCGAATGGGTTGCGTCTACCTCATCGGCACGGAACACACGACCAGGAGCAATGACACGAATCGGGGGTTCCTGCTTTTCCATAACACGAACCTGCATGGGCGAAGTCTGGGTACGGAGCAGGATATTATCGGTGATGTAGAAGGTATCCTGGGTATCACGAGCAGGATGGTTGGGAGGCAGATTCAGCGCCTCAAAGTTATAATAGTCAGTCTCGATTTCGGGACCTTCAGCGATGGAAAAACCCATGCTGATAAACAGATCTTTAATCTCGTCTAAAGCAATGGTCAGCGGATGACGGTTACCCACAGTCTGACGGGTGCCAGGCATGGTTACATCGATTTTTTCGTTTTGTAGCTGCGCCTGCATCTGCTCTTTCTTCAGTTGTTCGCTACGAGTCTGAATCTCCGACTCTAAAAGAGCACGGACTTCATTGACCAGCTGACCCATTATCGGGCGTTCTTCTGCGGAGAGCGCACCCATGCCACGAAGCAGAGAGGTCAGCTCACCTTTCTTGCCGAGGTATGCAACACGCAGTTCCTCTAATTGTTCCATTGTGGTGGCGGTGGTGAGTTTTTCCTCAACCGCTGCACGAATGGCAAAAATTTTTTCTCTCATGGTTATCCCCTTTCCAAATAAAAAACGTCTTCCGTCCCATTGGGACGAAAGACGAAACTTCCGCGGTACCACCCAAGTTCCCGAAATCACTTTCGGACACTCTGCTCCTCTAACGGTGAGCCTCCGTTACCGCCTACTTTTGTTCAGCGATACTGCTCCAAAGGGAAAATCACGCTTTGACAACCCGAAACTGCTTTCAGCCTAAGGCAGCCTCTCTCTTGGAGTTGCGCTCCAAAACGCTCAACTTTTTCATCGCATTTATGTCAGTATACCACATGATATTTAGTTTTGCAAGTGTTTTGAGGAAATTTAAAACAAATCTCCTGCCTGCTTTAAATTTTCAAACCCGTTTTGTCGCAGTGCCTCGAAAGTAACGATGGCAACCGAGTTTGAAAGGTTCAAAGACCGTGCGCCCTCCACCATGGGAATGCGGACACAAGCGTCATGGTTTGCCAAAAGCAAATCTTCGGGCAAGCCACGGGTTTCAGGACCGAACATCAAAAAGTCTCCGTCCCGATATTCCACCTCGGTATAGGTCTTGTCTGCCTTGGTAGAAAGAAAGAAACAACGGGCACCTGCGTTTCTGGTAAAGAAATCATCTGCATCATCATAGTAGATAATGTCTAATAAGTGCCAATAGTCCAAACCTGCACGTTTCAGCTTCTTGTCATCAATTTCAAAGCCCAACGGGCGAATCAAATGCAAGGTAGAGCCTGTCGCCGCACAAGTGCGCGCAATGTTTCCTGTGTTTTGAGGAATTTCAGGTTGATATAAAACAAGGTTTAAGTGCATGGTTATGCCTCCGCCCGTTTCCGCTCTACAAAGCGTTTGATACGGCGCAGTGCCACATGGATACTGTCTGTTGCCGCAGCATAAGAGCAACGGACAAAGCCCTCGCCACTTTCGCCAAAAGCATTGCCAGGAATGACAGCGACCCGCTCTTCCTGCAACAATTGCGTACAAAAATCATTGGAAGAGATGCCCAAAGACTTGATACAAGGAAACGCATAAAAAGCGCCCAGTGGTTCAAAGCAGGGCAAGCCCATCTCACGGAAACCATCCACGATAATATGACGGCGCAGGTTATATTCTGCCTTCATCTTGGCGATGTCCTCATCACCATTATTCATAGCTTCAATGGCAGCGTACTGACTGGTCGTCGGTGCGCTCATAATGCCAAACTGATGGACTTTGACCATCATCTGAATAATATCAGGATGACCGCAAGCGAAACCAAGGCGCCAGCCGGTCATGGCATAGGCTTTGGAAAAACCACCGATAACCACTGTTTTTTCGTACATTTCGGGGAAGGATGCAATCGACACATGCTTTCCACGATAAGTCAGTTCGGCATAGATCTCATCGGACAGGACAAAGATGTCCTTATCCTTCAAAACAGCCACGATTTTTTCCAGGTCCTCACGTTCCATAATGGCACCCGTGGGGTTGTTGGGATAAGGCAAAACCAAAAGCTTTGTCTTGGCGGTAATGGCTTTTTCCAAGGTTTCTGCCGTCAGACGGAATTGGTCCTCCTCTCGGGTTTCCAGCGCCTTCGGAACAGCGCCTGCCAGCATCGCACAAGGACGATAGCAAACAAAGGACGGCTCTGGAATCAACACTTCATCTCCGGGTTGACAGAGAACGCGGATACAAGCATCAATCGCCTCACTGCCGCCAACCGTAACAACCACCTGATTTTCCTGATAGGAAAGAGAAAAGCGGCGGTTCATATAGTTACAAATAGATTGGCGTAACTGAGGCATACCCCAGTTAGAGGTATAGTAGGTGTGACCGTCTTCTAACGAGCGGATACCAGCCTCACGGATATGCCAAGGGGTAATAAAGTCCGGCTCGCCAATGCCCAAGGATATGGCATCGGGCATCTGATCTAAAATCTCAAAAAACTTACGAATTCCCGATGGCGGAATTGCTCGCACTGTCGGGTTAATCTGGTCAATAATACTCATAATGTAATCGCCTTACGCTCGTCTACTGTCTTAGCGCTCAGCATGACTCCTTCCGTTTTGTAAGCTTGCAGGCGGAAATGGGTAGTAGTTGCCAAAACACCATCAATGGGCGACAACTGTTCTGCAACAAAAAGAGCAATTTCTTTTAAGCTTTTTCCCTCTACTTCTGCCATCATATCACAACCACCGGACATTAAATACAAGCTTTTTACTTCAGGGCAACGACAAATCCGCTCTGCCACTTTAGAAAAGCCCTCACCGCGTTGGGGGGAAACGTTTACTTCAATCAAAGCGGTAACCGTGCCATTTTCTACCTTTTCCCAGTTAATCAGCACCTTACGGCCGAAGATGATTTTTTCTTCTTCCATACGATGGATTTCCGACTCAATCTCCGCGACAGGGCGATTTAAAATAGCGGCAATCTGCTCCGCGGTTGCCGTGGCGTTCTTTGCTAAAATTTCCAAAATTGCATTCATAACGAATCCTCCGTTCAGGGATTTTTTGTCATTATACCACAGTTTTTTCTTTTCTGCAACAAAAAAAGAGCGTGTTTGCTCTT
>JAGAUM010000177.1 GCA_017620795.1 Clostridia bacterium | reverse complement strand
GTGGTGACTCTACCGGCGGCGACTCTACCGGTGGTGACTCTACCGGTGGAGACTCTACCGGTGGCGGTTCTAGCGGTGGCGGTTCTACCGGTGGTGACTCTACCGGTGGTGACTCTACCGGTGGCGACTCTACCGGTGGCGGCTCTACTGACAATCCCGATGAACCCGAAGAGCCTGATTATGCAACAATCAATGATACGATGCTTGACAATTTGAAATTCGTTTCTGATGATATTGACACGAATCAGTATCAGTTCCCTACGGGGGATTGTCGCAATCTGGTTTTGTTGATTAAATATTGCATCGATGACGCCAGAACGTATGGTGATAAGGTCATCATTGATGACGACTTTATCCGAACAAAGTATCACGATGAAATCTATGGCACCGAAACCCAAGAGGGTGCAACGGATATCTATGATCGGATTATGGCGAATCCTGAAAGCAAGGCTGCTTTCCAGGAAGGGTTATCCTGGTTGAATGGCACCACGATTAATTGGCTGGCCAATGAATTTGGCATTGTACAATAAAACAGAAAACCTATTGCAGATGCAATAGGTTTTCTTTCGACAAAAGGAGGCTTTTAAATGGAAGCCGTGAATTATCAACGTTTAGGTGAGTTGCTTTTGGATATGGGCGAATCCATGCTCTCTTGCGGTGCAGAGATTCAACGAATCGAGGATACGATTTTTCGTATGAGTATGGCTTATGGTGCTGTAAAGGCAAATGTATTTGTCATCACCTCCAGCATCGTTTTGACCCTGAATTTTGAGGACGGTGCACAGATTACCAATAGTCGCCGTGTTTTGTCATCCAGCAGTACGGATTTTGAAAAATTAGAATCCTTTAACGCTTTGAGCCGTCGTTGTGCCGAGGTACCTTTGGCATTAGACGACTTGGCACAGGAGTTGACTACAATCAACCGTAAACGCATTCCAAGTTATAAAATGTATATCGGCAGTGCTTTGGCAGCAGGGGGCTTTGCGGTCTTTTTCGGCGGTAATTTGTGGGATGGATTGGCCGCTGCATTATTCGGCCTTCTAATCTGCTTTCTGCAAATTAAGGCTGCACCTGTTTGTCCGAATACCGTGTTTTTTAATTTCATTTCGTCATTTATCTGCGGTGTCTTGATTTGTCTAGTGGGTAAATTTGTACCGGTATTACATGCCGATAAAGTAATCATCGGTGACATCATGCTTTTGATTCCCGGAATTGCCATTACCAACGCAACACGGGATATGCTTTTGGGAGACACCATTTCGGGTGTGATGAAAATGATGCAGTGCTTGCTTTGGGCAGGCGCTTTGGCTTGTGGATTCATGCTGGCAATCAGCTTGATAGGAGGTTGAGTATGGAAACCTATTTGATTCAATTGGCGACTGCTTTTATCGGATCCTTTGGTTTCGCTATGCTTTTTAACCTTCGGAACCGCTCATTGTTTGCAGGCGCTTTAGGAGGCTTTTTTACATGGCTTATTTATCTAATTGTCCGTAGTTGTGGTGATGCAGGAATCTTTCTTTCCAGCGTTATCGCCTCGGGAGTGGGGGCTTTGTACGCAGAGCTCTTGGCGCGCATCTTCAAATGCCCTGCGACTTTGTTTTACATCCCTGCGGTTGTTCCTCTGATTTCAGGTAGTTCCCTTTATTATACCATGAGCGCCGCGGTTGATGCAGACTGGGAAGGTGTACGAAACTACGGATTGGAGACCCTTTATTTCACCTTGGGGATTGCTTGTGGCATCTTCTTGGTATCAGGCGTCTTGCATATCGTGCGCGAAAATAGACATAAAAAAAGCACCTAAACGGTGCTTTTTTTATTAGATTAGTAGTTCTCTTTGCGAACTTCAAAGAAGCTCTGAGGATGTGCACAAACAGGACAAACACCAGGGGCTTTTTTACCCATGACCAGATGTCCGCAGTTGCGGCATTCACACATAACCTCTTCGCTCTTAGCAAAGACAGCCTGCATCTCAACATTGTTCAAGAGTGCACGATAACGTTCCTCATGGGATTTCTCGATTGCGGCAACCATCTTAAACTGAGCAGCTAACTGTGTAAAACCTTCTTCTTCAGCTTCTTTTGCGAAGGTAGCATACATGTCGGTCCATTCGTAGTTTTCACCCGCAGCGGCAGCTTCCAGGTTCTGAGCAGTGTCACCCAAACCGCCTAATGCTTTGAACCACAGCTTAGCGTGTTCCTTTTCGTTGTTAGCAGTCTGCTCGAAAATAGCAGCAATCTGTTCGTAGCCTTCTTTTTTAGCAACGGATGCGAAGTAGTTGTACTTATTTCTTGCCTGAGATTCACCCGCAAAAGCGGTGGCAAGATTTTTTTCGGTTTTGCTTCCCTTTAATTCCATAAAAAACACTCCTTTAGCCTGTTTTTTGAGAGTTCAAAGAACTCTTGATTCTAGTATGCACACAATTTTAAAAATAGTCAAGAAATTTTTTCCGAGACGGGAAAGAATTTTGAAAAAATATCCCGCTTATGCTTGACAAATAGGGGCGGAATTGGTATAATAATCACCGACGCAATCATGCGGTTTACCCTATGCAGAAGTGGTGGAATCGGCAGACACGCTATCTTGAGGGGGTAGTGACCACAAGTCGTACGGGTTCAAGTCCCGTCTTCTGCACCAAAAACGCAGGCAAGTGTAAACCACTTTGCCTGTGTTTTTTATTTCATAGAAGGAGTTGGTTTTTCATGGCAGAATTAAGATGGCATCCTTTAACGAAGGATTGGGTTATGGTGGCCTCTAACCGTCAGAACCGTCCTCAAATGCCCAAGGATTGGTGTCCTTTTTGCCCGGGATCCGGAAAGGTTCCGGAGCATTATGATGTTCATAAGTACGACAATGATTTTCCTGCATTGTCCCAGAATCCGCCTGTTCCAGATGATGTAGCAACGGATTTTTATAAGACCAAGGAAGCGTATGGTAAGTGTGAGGTTATTCTGTATTCTCCCAACCATACTGCAACGATTCCTGACCTGACTTTGCCTCATGTTCGTAAATTGGTTGATTTGTGGACCGAGCGCTTCGTTGAAATTTCTAAAGATGAAAAAATCAAGTATGTATTTATCTTTGAAAACCGTGGTGATGTTGTTGGTGTTACTATGCCCCATCCCCATGGTCAGATTTACGGCTATTCCTATGTTCCCAAGAAGATTGAACTGGAGCTGGATTCTGCCCGTGAGTACTATGATGAGAATAAAAAGTGTATTTTCTGTGAAATGTTAAAAGAGGAGCAGTGTGCGGCATCTCGTATCATTTTTGAAAATGACTACTTCACGGTATTCTTGCCCTTCTTTACCGAGTATCCTTATGGAATGTATATCATGAGCAAGAACCACAAGCAGAATCTTGCTCAGTTTACTGAGGAAGAGAAGGATGCCTTTGCCGCTGTTATTCGTGAAACAGTCGGCACCTTTGATACCCTGTTTGATAAGCCCTTCCCGTATATGATGTGTATGCATCAGGGGCCTGTTAACCAAGAAGAGAGTAGTGACGATTTTTATCATTTCCATGTAGAGTTCTTCCCGCCGATGCGTTCTGCAGATAAGCAGAAGTTCAATGCTTCCAGCGAAACTGGTGTCTGGGCGCACTGCAACCCCACGGCTCCGGAAGAAAAAGCTATCGAGTTGCGCAACGCGCACGAGCGTTTTTTGGCAAAGGATCAGGAGGCGTAAAAGTCATGGCATGCAAGGTCTATGCAGATAACAGTGCAACCACTGCCGTACGTCCCGAAGTATTGGAGGCAATGCTTCCTTATCTTTCGGAACAGTACGGAAACCCGTCCAGTATCTACGGGTTGGGACAGGCTGCACACCAAGCAGTTGAAGAAGCGCGTGAACAGGTAGCAAAAGCAATCGGCGCATCTGAAAGCGAGATTGTTTTTACCGCTTGTGGAACC
>JAGAUM010000022.1 GCA_017620795.1 Clostridia bacterium | reverse complement strand
CTGCTTCGGTATCGGTGCAATCTGGGGCTTAATTGAAGGCATTATGATTCTGGTTGGTTCTATTAACACTGACGCACAAGGAAATCCCTTGTCGGATTAAAGAATTATGAAACAGATTATTATCAACTATCTGTTTGTCTTTGGACTTCCAATAATTGTTGGCGTGGTAGCTCGTATCCTGCTCAGACGATTTAGCAAAGCCTATTTCACAACAATTGCCTTTGCGGTCTTGACCCTTGTGGGATGGGGTGTCGCCATTGCGGTTCCTTCTAAAGGTAGTGAACTGTATGGAATATTGGCAACACAAGCGACGGTTGCGTTTGTATCTTCTTTGCTGACAGGATTGGTACTTCAATCGAAGTCAAAGACCAGTTCGGCAAAATAGCAATTAAAAAGGCGTTGCATTTGCAACGCCTTTTTGTTTTACCGAATTCCAAAGTTTTCAAGGACGTAATCCATATCCTTGTCACCGCGACCTGACAGGTTAATCAGTACCGAGCCGTGCTCCATTCTCTGCGCCAGTTTCATGCCATAAGCAACTGCGTGAGAGCTTTCGATTGCCGGGATGATACCTTCCATGCGAGCCAGCTTGAAGAATGCATCAATGGTTTCTTCATCATCGATGACGTCATACTTAACGCGCCCGATTTCCTGTAAGAATGCATGTTCGGGACCGGAAGAGGGGTAGTCTAGACCGCTTGCAACTGAGTAAACGGGAGCGGGTTCACCATTCTCATCCTTTAACATGATGCTGTTAAAGCCGTGCATGATTCCTTCGGTACCATACTTAAGGCTTGCGGCATGGTCTCCCATTTTCGGACCGCGTCCTAAGGGTTCGATGCCGTAAATGTCCACGGGGTCATTCAAGAATCCTGCAAACAAGCCTGCCGCATTGGAACCGCCACCGACGCAGGCGACCAGTGCATCGGGCAAGTGGCCCGTCATATCAATGAATTGCTCTCTTGCCTCGATACCTACAACGCTCTGGAAGTCACGGACCATCATGGGGAAGGGGTGGGGACCTAAAACTGAACCGATGCAGTAGATGGCATCGTTATATTCCTTGCTATAAGCATCAAAAGCCGCGTCAACGGCTTCTTTCAAAGTTTGTAAGCCGTGAGTAACCTCAACAACATTGGCGCCTAAAATCTTCATGCGTGCAACGTTGGGTGCTTGCTTTTTAATATCAACCGAGCCCATGTAGATGTCACATTCCAGGCCAAAGTACGCAGCGGCAGTGGCCAGTGCAACGCCGTGCTGTCCTGCGCCTGTCTCGGCAATAACTTTTTTCTTGCCCATGTACTTGGCAAGTAAAGCCTCTCCCATGCAGTGATTAAACTTGTGAGCGCCTGAATGGTTTAAGTCTTCACGCTTAGCATAAAGCTGAACCTTGACACCCAACGCGTCGGTTAAACGCTCTAACTGGGTAATGGGGGTGGGGCGGCCTTGGAATTCTTTGCGAATGCGACGCAACTCGGCAATGAACTTGCGGGACTGGCAGATAGAGTAGTAGGCGATGGTGATTTCAGCCATCGCTGCTTTTAATTTGTCGTCCACATATACACCGCCATACTTGCCGAAAAAGCCGTCTTTATCGGGATAGTTTCTAAAATAAGTATCAAAATTTACGCCGTTTAATTCCATGATTCATTCCTCCGTATATTAGTATAGTGTTGATGTGTTAAGAAAACAGACGCCATCGTCTTCCTGGCAGAAACATAAAAAAGCCTCCTAAACAAAAAATCCCTGACAGAATCGCTCTGTCAAGGACGAATAAACATTATCCGCGGTGCCACCTTGAGTTCACGGAAAACCGTGCGCTTACAGGATACCAACATATCCTCGGCAAATAACGCATGCCCTGCGTTGCAGAATACTCAGCTTTCGCTTTTGACTGCACCCTCCGCGGTCCATTTGACGATT
>JAGAUM010000176.1 GCA_017620795.1 Clostridia bacterium | reverse complement strand
TCTTCAAAGTTCCTTTGCCGCTATTGGAAAACAGGTTGTGGTAAGCGGTGACCCTGAAATAATTGCAAAGGCAACTAAGGTGATTTTACCCGGTGTTGGTGCCTTTGCCGACGCTTCCCAAAAACTAAAAGAAAGCGGTTTGGCGAATCTTCTTTGTCAAATGGCAAAAAAAGGCACACCCATTATGGGTATTTGCTTGGGAATGCAGTTGTTACTTGAAAAAAGCTATGAATATGGCGAATATGAAGGATTAGGACTGATTCCCGGTTCGGTTCGTCCTATTGCCGAGAAAATTGAAAAGGGTTTGAAAATTCCCCACATCGGTTGGAACGCACTGGACTTTACGAGAAAAGACTCCCGCCTATTACGCTATGTCCGTGAAGGGGAGTTTGTCTATTTCGTCCATTCTTACTACGGTGCCGACTGTCACGCAGACACCGTGGCAACCGCCGAGTACGGCGCACCCTTAACCGCCGTGGTGGAGCGGGGCAATGTCTGTGGTTGTCAGTTCCATCCCGAAAAGAGCGGAGATGTGGGCTTACGAATTTTACGAGCATTTTGTGAGGACTAATAATGCTGATTTATCCTGCTATTGATTTATACGAACAAAAAGCCGTCCGCTTACTGCGTGGCGACTATAACCAAATGACGGTGTACAGTGACAATCCGCCCGAAATCGCCGCTGACTTTAAGGCGGCAGGTGCCAAGCAGATGCACATGGTGGATTTGGAAGGCGCCAAACTGGGTACTACCCCCAATCTGTCGGTCATCGAGGCGTGCATCAAAGAGACTGGACTCTTTGTGGAGGTGGGCGGAGGGATCCGCACCCTTGACACCATTGAGAAGTATGTTTCCGTTGGTGTGGGCAGGGTCATTTTAGGCACTGCTGCTGTGACCTCTTCGGGGTTTGTAGAAGAGGCGGTCCGCCACTTCGGAGACAAAATTGCCGTGGGTGTGGATTTAAAAGACGGTCAGGTCGCCATCCATGGTTGGACCGAGACCTCCGACCGCAACGGTTTGGACTTCTGCCGTGAGATGGAGCAACTGGGTGTTTCTACCATTATCTGTACCGACATCGCCAAAGACGGCGCCATGAGCGGAACCAACCACGAACTGTACGCAACCCTTAAAAAAGAGCTTTCCTTAAACATTATCGCCTCGGGCGGTGTTTCGTCCATTGAGGATATCAAGCGCTTGCGTACTTTAAACATCCATGGCGCTATCTTAGGGAAAGCCTACTACTTGGGAGCTGTGGACTTAAAAGAAGCAATCGAGGTGGCGAAATGACAACCAAACGCATCATCCCATGTCTGGATGTGAAAAACGGACGGGTGGTCAAGGGCGTCAACTTTGAAGGACTGTCCGATGTTTCCTCCCCCGTGGAACTGGCAAAATATTATAGTGACAACGGCGCAGACGAGCTGGTCTTTTACGACATCACCGCCTCTGCCGAGGGGCGCGCCCTCTTTACCGATATCCTGTGCGAGGTGGCACGGACGATTTTCATCCCCTTGACGGTAGGCGGCGGCATCAACACGGTAGACGATTTCGATCGGGTCTTAAAGTGCGGTGCCGATAAGGTCAGCGTCAACTCGGGCGCTATCCGCAACCCTGATTTGGTGCGGGACGCCGCACGGCGCTACGGCGACCAGTGCGTGGTTCTGTCTGCCGATGTAAAGCGGGTGGACGGAGTCTTTCGGGTCTTTGCCAAAGGCGGTCGGGAGAACACGGGCATGGAAGCCATCTCCTGGATTAAACGCTGTGTAGACAACGGTGCAGGGGAAGTGGTCTTAAACTCCATCGACACCGACGGGGTCAAAAAAGGCTTCGACCTGGAGATGTTAGACGCAGTCTGCAACGCAGTCTCCGTTCCTGTTATCGCTTCGGGCGGTGCAGGGGGGATGCAGGACTTTGTAGAACTGTTTTCTACTTTGCCGAAAGTCGATGCTGGCTTGGCGGCATCCATCTTCCACTTCGGAGAGGTTGCTATCCCAGACTTAAAACAGACATTAAAAACCGCAGGGATTCCCATGCGGATTTAGGAGTGTATCGATTATGTTGAATATTTCTGAACTCAAATTTGACGAAAAGGGCTTGATTCCTGCCATCGTGGTAGACGCCGTCACCAAAAAGGTGTTGACCTTGGCGTACATGAACGAAGAAAGCCTTAAAATCTCTTTGGAAAAAGGCCTCACCTGCTTTTACAGCCGTTCCCGTCAGGAATTGTGGCTGAAAGGGGAAACCAGCGGAAACTATCAGCACATCGTGTCCATCACCGCCGATTGCGACAACGATGCACTGGTGGTTATGGTGGAAAAGGACGGCCCTGCTTGCCATACAGGCACCGACTCCTGCTTTACCAAGCCGGTGTACGAGAGTGAAGATTTGCACGAGTTTTCCTACGAAGGGTTAATGGAGCTGATTCGCGGCCGCAAGACCGACCGCAAGGAAGGTTCTTATACCACCTACCTCTTTGACAAGGGCATGGACAAAATCTTAAAGAAGGTGGGCGAAGAGTCGACCGAGGTCATTATCGCAGGCAAAGCCAATGACAAGGCAGAGACGGTCTATGAGATTGCCGACCTTGCCTATCATGTTATGGTCTTGATGATTGAGATGGGCATTTCCTTGGAGGACATCCACCGCGAGCTGGCATCCCGCCATGTCATCGACCATAAAGTCAAACAGGAGAAGATGACCCAATGATTCTGGAAGATTTCCACATGCACACCACCTTCTGTGACGGGGCGAACACCCCCGAAGAGATGGTGCAAGCGGCGATTCGTCTGGGCATGAAACGCATCGGCTTTTCGGCACACGCCCCTGTGGTCACTGACGACAGTGACTTTGCCATGAAAAAATCCGACGCACCTTTGTACCGTGCCGAAATCGCGCGGCTGAAAGAAGCCTATGCAGACCAAATCCAAATCCTTTGCGGAATCGAGCAGGACTTGTTTGCCGCACCCATGGACGGGGCGTATGACTATGTCATCGGTTCTCTCCATAGCGTGGAGGGCAACGGTCGGGTCTATGAGGTGGACGCCTCGCCCGAGGAGTTTCAGCGCGCCATTGACGAAGGCTTTGGCGGAGACGCGTATGCCCTGTGCGAGAACTATTTTCAGCGGATGGCAACGGTCTGTGAGGTCTTGCATCCCGACATCATCGGACACTTTGACCTACTCACCAAGTTTAATGAGAAGCATCACTTCTTTGACGAATCCCATCCCCGATACATTGCCGCATGGCAAGGGGCACTGGATCAGCTTTTGCCCTATAAAGTTCCCTTTGAAATCAATTCAGGCGCCATGTCCCGAGGCTGGCGGACAGCGCCTTACCCTGCCAAACCGATTTTGGAGTACATCTTCCAAAAGGGCGGTCGGGTGGTTTTAAACAGCGACAGCCATAGCACAAGAACCATTGCCCACCGCTTTGACTTAAGCGAGAAGATTGCAAGAGAAGTAGGGTTTCGAGAGTTTCAGTTTTAACAAAAAAGAAGCACCCGAGAGGGTGCTTCTTTTTATTTTACGATGGATTCGCAGTACAAGCAGCGGTGTTCGTCGCCCGTTTTGATAAAGCGTGGCTTTAAGCCTGCTTCTACATTCAGTACGCAACGGGGGTTGGTGCACAAAAACAGGAAACTTGTTCTTTTGAAAGGTGTATGGCATTTGATTCTAATTTTGAAGTTTAATCACCGCTGTTAAATCTGATAAGATTGTCCCAGTCTATTGAACCATCCTCTTTGCAATATTTGATGGCAAAGTCTCTTATCATACGATTTTCTGCCTTACTGTAAGCATCCTCAAACATTTTGATATATTCGTCAGGGCGAGTGCCCATAAACTCAACAATTTTCGTATAGAAATCCGCGTCACCCGTGAGCCACTCCCAAAAATCTTTACCAGCTAGCTCAAGATAAAACTTTTCTTTACCTGCCTTGGGTTTCTTTTTGCCGTAACCGTAACCGACTACTGGCAAATAGGCTTTTCTAGCTTGTTGAGCTCGTTTCTGTGCGGACTGAAAATTCTGTTCCTGTCTTTTCCTGCTATCAGCATTAAAAACGGATGTGCCACTTTTTACGGCGATACTGTAAATGGTGTTGTCCTTATCTACTGTAATATCAACTCCTTCAGTAACTGCTTTTTGACCGCCAGATGCAACTATTGCAATTGGTTCAAAAAAGCAGTTGCCGAAAACAGTCTCTTCACTTGATGATATGTAGGCGGCAAGAATGCTATCCACAATCTGTCCTGCACTATTTATGCCCTTTGCACGATATAGATACGGATTTTTCCTTTTAAGGATTTTATCCACGTCAATACTATCAAGTGTTTTGGTTAATGCGGTATAAAAATTGGTCAAAGCAGTGCCAACCGCTTCAAACACTACTTTTTCATCATAACCGCTATTTAATGGTTCTATGTTCAGCATTTGTTTGTTCCTCCGATTTGGATGGCATTTTGGATTTTGTTGTGTATGCCTGTTCCTCTAATGCGTTTGACAAAGATTTCCTGTTTACCATTTGCAACTGCGACTAGAGTTTCACCTATTGCATGTGCAAGACCAACAGGCACAGCGTTTCCAATCTGGCGGTATTTATCAACTGTTGTGCCGATGAGTTTCCAATCATCGGGGAATTGCTGAATACGAGCATATTCAGCCACACTCAATGGTCTATCCTTTGTTGGATGGCACATCATTGTTGCTTTTTGTACTGGACTTGTAACAACGGTAGGGCTTGGTTGCGAATAAGACAAACGGCGATAAAAACCAACCTTACCGCCACCAGAAGAATATGCACCACCCATAGCATCCTGCACAATGTCAGCAGGCAAGTCTTTCCAGTTTCCTCCCTCTGGAAC
>JAGAUM010000175.1 GCA_017620795.1 Clostridia bacterium | reverse complement strand
GCGTTCCGCTCCGAGTCACGGTCGCTCTGTTCACGGGTTAAACCGCTCTGCCGTTCGTCCAAGGTCTTTAAGAGCAGTTCCAAGCTCTGAAGTCTTGCCGCTTGGGTGGTGGATTCCTGAAGCATTGCCTCACGGTCGGCTTGGGCACGGCGAAGGGCGGACTCTGCCTCTACCTCCTGCGCCTCACAACGCGCCTGCTCGGCACGGGCGTCGTTTCGCGCCTGTTCTGCCAAGTCACGGGCGGATTTTGCCTGTTCAAGCTCCGCGGTGGTGGTGGTTTCTTCGGTTTTTAAGAGCGTTGCCGTCTGTGCCAGTGTGACCATATCGGCTTTTGCTTCTTCGATTTGTTTCTGGTGCCCTTCCATCTGGGCGGTCAAGACCGAGCCTTGGCTTTCGGTCTGGTGCTTTAAGGTTTCTAACAGCTTGATTTGCTGACGGAGCTGGTCGGCAGATTCGTTCCCGGTGCGGGTGTCTAAAACCACCTGCTCCATTTCTTTATCCAGCGCTTCGATTTCGGTTTTTAAGGTCTCTAACTCGGTGGCGGAAGCGTTGGTCTGCTGGGTCAAGGTTTCGGACTGGGCACGCAGACGGTCCATCGACTCGGTAGTGACGCTGATGTCCAAAACCCGCAATTCGTCTCTTAAGACCAAGTATTTCTTGGCGGCTTCCGATTGTTCGCGTAAGGGTTCTTCACGCTGGTTCAGCTCGTATAGCAGGTCGGATAAACGCAGTAAGTTGTCGGTAGCTTTGGCGAGCTTCCGTTCCGACTCCTGTTTCTTATAGCGGTATTTCATAATGCCCACGGCATCTTCAAAGACCTGACGGCGGTCTTCAGGCTTGCTGCTTAAGAGCTCGTCAATCTTGCCCTGACCGATGACCGAGTATCCGTCACGGCCCAAGCCCGTATCTAAAAACAGCTCGTAAATATCCTTTAGACGGCAGACGGTACCATTTAAGAGATACTCGCTCTCCCCCGAGCGGTACAGGCGTCGGGTGATGGCAACCTCGGAATAAGCAACGGGCAGGCGGTAATCGTCATTGGACAGGGTTAAAGTAACCTCTGCCATGCCCATGGGCTTTCTCGACTCGGTACCGGCAAAGATGACGTCTTCCATCTTGTTACCGCGCAGGGTTTTGACGCTTTGTTCACCAAAAACCCAACGCACCGCATCGGATATATTACTCTTTCCGCTACCGTTGGGGCCTACGATGCCCGTAGTCCCGTCCTCGAAGGAAAGAGTAGTCTTTTCCGCAAAGGATTTAAATCCGTTCATTTCAATGCATTTTAAGCGCATTTTATCCATCCTCGTAAGGGGCACAGATTGCCCTATTTTATCCTTCTAATTATAACAAATAAATCCACTCTTTTCAAGGGTTCATAAAAAAATATCCGCTTTTTTCAAAAAACATTTGAAATTTTGCCCAATTAGGTATATGATAATAGGTAACACACTAAATTTTTAGGAGGTCTGACATGTTTGGTTTGAAATTATTCGATTTTTCCAACGATGTAGGCATCGACCTGGGCACTGCCACCGTCCTTTTGTATGTAAAGGGCAAGGGCATTGTGTTAAAAGAGCCCTCGGTTGTTGCCATCGACACCAATGATAAAAAAGTCCGCGCGGTAGGCTTTGCCGCACAGTCGATGATCGGCCGTACCCCCGGCTCGATTGTTGCCATCCGTCCCCTGCGTGACGGTGTCATCTCGGACTATGAGTCGACCGAGAAGATGTTGCGTTATTTCTTAAGACAGGCTTGCTCCAAGCGTCTGTTTAAGCCCCGTGTTATTATCTGCGTTCCCTCGGGCGTTACCGAAGTGGAAAAGCGTGCGGTTGAAGAAGCTGCCATCACTGCAGGTGCCAAGAAGGCCATTCTGATTGAAGAGCCCATTGCCGCTGCTATCGGTGCAGGCATCGACATTGAAAGGCCTTGCGGTAACATGGTGGTTGATATCGGTGGCGGTACTACCGACATCGCTGTTATTTCCTTGGGTAACCACGTAGTCAACTCCTCTATTAAAGTAGCTGGCGACAAGTTTGACGATGCGGTCATCCGCTTTATCCGCAAGAAGTATAACATCTTAATCGGTGAGCGCACCGCAGAAGAGCTGAAAAAGGAAATCGGTTGTTTGATTCCCTTTGAAGAAGAACGCACCTGCGAGATTCGCGGTCGCAACCTTTTGACTGGCTTGCCCCAGAATGTGACCATCAGCTCCAACGAAATGATTGAAGCATTGTCCGAGCCTGCGGCAGAGATCTTAGAAGCCGTTCATGCCGTTATGGAAAAGACACCTCCCGAACTGGTTGCCGATATCAGCTTAAACGGCATTGTCTTAACGGGTGGCGGTAGCCTCCTTTATGGTATGGACAAGGTCATTGAAAAAGAAACGGGTATCGAAGCCCGTGTGGCTGATGACGCTGTTTCCTGCGTTGCCATCGGTACCGGCAAGGCGTTAGAGTACATCGACATTTTAAACGCCAACGGCAAGGGCTCGTCCCGCACTTCGTCTTACGACCGTGGTTGGTAAAAACAAGCATGAAAAAAGCACTCCAAACGGAGTGCTTTTTTGTTTTCCCTTCTTTAGGCTATATTGCTTGTTTTCTTTTTTATGAATCCAACACAAGCTTCGGTAAAATAGTAAATAAACTTTTCGTAATTTAATGTGGTTGTGAAATGATAAGTAGTCAGTATTTTACTCTTCCGTTGATATTTGTATGATTGAAGCAAATTTTCTTCCGTTTCAATCTCAGAAAGCCATATGGAATCACTATCATGTGCAAAAAACTGCATTCCCCAATAATTGAAATCATGAGCTACTTTATCTCTTACAACTTTAATAATGTTTAAGAAATCACCCAAATCAATTTCATGTCCAGATTCAAAGCTGTATCCTTTGTATTCATCCTGAAATGACGAAAGCTTGAAATTTTCCAAGATGTAGTTTTTACCTTCTTCTGTAAAACAGGTACAAAACTCGTCGTAAAATGCTTGTTTTGTTTTATTCATGTAACCCGAAAGAGAACACAAAGAATCAAGACCAAATTTCAAAAACATTACCCTCAAAGAATCACGAGCTGGTCGGATTTGATCAATATCATTTGCCAAAGAAATGAACCTTTGCACTTGGAATACCATCTGTCTTTTCGTCAAGGAGCCATTCTCATAATCAAAAACATCTCTTAAAAAGTATTGCAACTCTTCTCCAGAATGAAAAAACGGAGCATAAAACAGTTCCAACTCTTTTTTACTTTTGGTTATGAAATCACAATTATCGCCCATTGTTCACCTCATATCTTACTTCGTCAGTTCTTGATACATTTTCATCAATTCTGCTACGCAAGAGCTTTCGGTCATGGTTTTTACATCAAACCCGTAAGCCTGCATCACGGCGCGGTCATTGTCTTGATGGGCTTTTAGCAAATCGGTATACAGATACATTTTGTCCCCATACATATCTGCAAGGGATGCTTCGGGGTATTTGGCTCTGGCATCCAAAATTGCCTGTGCCGTCTGTTCGATTTTCACCTTTTGCTCCTCCGTAGGATTGGGCCACGGAAAGTTGTTGTAAACGATTTTCACGGAATAACGATAGTCACTCTTTAATCTTCCGCAAACTGCCCGTATCCACGCCATATGAACATTGGATGTCATAACGCCAAAATGATACAAGGTTGCATTGGGCAAAACCAAATTCGCGTTACTGGAAATAGTATCATAGGGCATAAACCCAATCGGAATATATCTCCTGTTTTCTGACGAAGTACTTGGTACCAGAAGATACTCCGATTCGGGATGTCTAATCTCGCCAAACAACATGGGAGTAGTTGCCAATTTTTTCGTTGCTTCCCGCTTACTGGACAGACGAGTGTTATACACTTTCTGCACCACCTCAACAATGGGTGGAATTTGGTGGTAAGCTGACGGAGAAACATCTTTCAGCCATAGGCACCAGCGTTCTTCGTTATTAATAAACTCTTGTGCGCCTAAAATTTTTCTAAACAAAAGTTTTGCATCGGGGTACTTTGCAATAATGTTTTGTACTTCTTCGGAAGAAAAATTACTTAAAAAACCGCCATCGTTTGGCATGCTTCCGAAATCCATTTTTGGTACTTCACAAATTGGTGTGCTTCTGCTTTCAACAAAAACACTCGGTGCTTCCAACAAGTAAGCGTTAATATTCTCTGCTTTTAAAGGTTTTTCAGACGAATAGATCACTTTTTCTTTCGAATTGGCAGAACAACTAAAACCAATAATGACACAATGCACATGGGCTTTGATGCTCGCTTCACTATCCCATCGGAAAGTACGATGGGCAAAATCAATATGTACGCCATCTTCAAACAACGGTTTCCAAAGAGTCGCAACCTGTTCACCTTGCGAAACAGAATTGGTAGAAACTAAAGCAGCACGAACCCCTGTGTTTTGCATCAAGTCCGTCGCTTTTTTGTACCAACATGCCACATAATCCAAATTGCCTGCGTTTTTCCATTTGTCACCAAATACATAAAACAAGTCTGCCTTTTGCTGTTCAGTCATTAGTCGTGCTCCCACAAAAGGCGGATTGCCCATAATGTAGTTGAGCTTTTCTTTGGGGGCAACGGATTCCCAGTCGATGCGCAGAGCGTTGGCTTCTACGATGTTGACATAGGTTTTTAAGGGCAGGAAATCCAAGGGCATCTTAATGATGTCCTCGGTTTGTTTCATCATTTGGGATTCGGCAATCCACATGGCGGTTTTGGCAACGGCAACGGCAAAGTCGTTGATTTCGATGCCGTAAAACTGGTTGATAGAAACCTCGATGGGGTTGATGTCGATGGGAACGATATCCTCATCCCCGAACATGGTCTGACCCTCGACATGCTTTTTGCCCATGTAATAGAGGCTTAACGCTTCGTTCTCCAAGCGGCGCAGAGAAAGATAGGTTTCGGTCAGGAAGTTACCGCTCCCTGCGGCAGGGTCTAAAAAGGTCAGGCTCCCCAGTTTTTTCTTGAACTGTTCAATTTTATGGTTGCGAGGAAGCCCCAAGGGAAGCTCTTTGATTTCTTCCAGTTGGTGGGATAAATCGTCCAAGAACAAGGGGTCAATGACTTTGTGGATGTTTTCAATAGAAGTGTAGTGCATTCCGCCTGCCCGACGGGTTTCGGGGTTTAAGGTGCTTTCGAAAACAGCGCCAAAGATGGTGGGCGAGATTTCGCTCCAGTCAAAGGCTTCACTGGCGTTATGCAAGAGCAAATTGCGGATTTCGTCATTGAACTGGGGGATTTCCAGATGACTTTCTTCAAAGAGGTTGCCGTTGACATAGGGGAAGGCTTTTAACTGCTCGTCCAAATAGGGGTCGCGGTTGGCATTGGGGGTGTTTAGCGTATCAAACAAAGCAATTATGGCACTACGCAGTTGCGGTGCCGAAAAGGCGTTGATGTAGTTGCGGAACTGGTTATGGATATTAAAAATGCCTGCATCCTCGGCATAGAGACAGAAAACCAAACGGACGCATAGTTGGTTAAGGCTTTTTAATGCGTCCTCACTTTCAGGGTCGTGATACTGCTTTAAAATGGCGTCATAGAGTTTGCCGACCAAGGCACCTGCTTTCATGGAGATTTCCATTTCTTTTTTGATGTGGTCATCCTCCACATCCACCATGAACTGCAAGCGGTAGGCTTCTTTTTCCAAGTCTTTGACCAGAATCTGTTCCGGTTCGGCATTGGGGGTTTCCATGTCGTAGATTAGGATTTCTTCAAAGTTACAGGTGACAATCCAACGGGGGTGTTGGGATAAAGGCAGATTTAAAGCATAGTTGCGTGCTTGCATATAAGGGCTTAACAAACTGCCATCCGATTGGCGGATGGGTTTGCGTAGGTCAACGCCACGGCTTTTTTGCTCAATCAGCACACGGGTGCTATGGATAAAGCCATCAATATATTTAATATTGTCGGCATGAACGCGCTCCTCAAAGGTAATCAAATGTTCAGGCTGTGCAACGCCCAAAACATCACGAAGCAGAGCTTGCCAAAAGGACTGGCTCTCTCCCCGTTCGTAACCGCGGTTCTGCCAGTCGCTGATAAAGCTTTTAATTGCCTTACGGCGTTTTAAGTCTTTTTCAAGCATACAAAAACCCCCTTTTGTACTATGAAATGAGTATAACACAAACAACTAAAAAAGGCAAATATTTTACAAATGAAAATGATATCAAGTGTTATTCTAAAATAAGTACGGATATCCAAGCATAAAAAAGCTCTCCGATATTGAGTGCTTTTTCTTATTCTACGATGATGATGCGGACCTGACCGCCTTGTTTGGGGAGG
>JAGAUM010000174.1 GCA_017620795.1 Clostridia bacterium | reverse complement strand
GAATATTTGATGAAATTATTGACCGAGCATTCAAACTTGGATTTGGTAGAGATTTAACCTTAGACTTGATTGAATATTACAACAATAAATTAGATAAAGATTTTAAAAAAATGGGATATATTCCAGTTCCAAGTCTTACATCAAATAAAAAAGAAAAAGTAAAAGAAAATTCCCCTTGCATTGAAAAGCAAGAGGAATTGATTGACGATATTTTATTTTTGTGATATAATATATTTATGAACGAAATAACTTTAAATTTTCTCTTTTGATAGGGAAAACTATATAAGAGAAAATTTTATGTATCGGTTGTATTTCTGGTGGCAAGGCTTCGTTTTCATTTGTGGCTGTTATGGGTGATAAGCCTTCTCCGCCAAAAAAGCAAGTACCCTTTGGGGTGCTTGCTTTTTTATTGACAAACGCCATTTTTAATCCTATAATAAAACCGACCAAAACAAAGGAGAAGTACCATGAAGATTATTATTGTGCGGCATGGAGAACCGGATTACTCCATTGATTCTCTGACCCAAAAAGGGTGGCGGGAAGCAGAGCTATTATCTCAACGCCTTGTTAAAATGCCCATTGACGATTTTTACTGCTCGCCCTTGGGGCGGGCAAGAGACACTGCCAAACCGACCATGGAAAAGTTGGGGCGCGAACCTGAAATTCTGCCGTGGCTGCAGGAGTTCCGTGGACGGGTCACCTCCCCTTTTACAGGAGACCAGCGGATTTGTTGGGATTTACCGCCTTATGTTTGGGGGAACGATGACCGCTACTTCGACCCCAAAAGATGGCACGAGCCTGACCTGCTTGCCCAAGGCAATGCCAAGGAAATCTGGGATGAAACCTGTGCAGGGGTCGATGAGCTGTTGGAACGCTATGGCATCCGCCATGAAGGGCATCTGTTCTACGGCGATTCGGACAAAACCATCGTTTTGTTCTGCCACTTTGTTTTAGGCATCACGGTTCTGGCTTACCTAACGGGACTCTCCCCTTTTGCCGTCTGGCATAATTTCTGTCTGGCGCCCACATCCATGACCATGCTGGCAACCGAATCCGACTCGAAAGGTTCTTCCCATTTCAGAACCATGTATATTGGAGATATTTCCCATCTGTATGCCGGGAACGAAGAAATGTCGCTCATGGCATTTTATCCCGAATTTGAAGATTAAAAAAGGTAAGGCGAAGCGCCTTACCTTTTATTTTTGATCGAAACGGATGACCGTGGGGTAATAGTTCCCTCGTTTATATAACGCTTGGTCGATGGTTTCCTTCAGCTGATGATAGTCGGATTGTTGTTCGTAAGGTACTGCCAGGTCAAAGACCATTTTGGTCTGCTTGGCACCCTTGACCAGTCGAAAATCATGCATGGAGAGATTGGGATCAATATTACCGATTACCCCTTCTACCGTTTGACGGAGAGTAATCCACTCTGCATCGTTAATCAAGACAGGGTCATAGTGAATGACCAGATGCACCCCCAACTGTTCCAGTGCCGCACATTCAATTTCATCAATGATATCGTGGCAGAACAAGGCATCCTCTTCGGCACTAATTTCCACATGAACCGAAGCAAAGCTCTGTCCATAGCCGTAGTCATGAATCAACAGATCGTGAATTCCGATGATCTTTTCCTGCGCCAGTACCAGTTCACTGATTTGTTCCACCAGTTTGGGATCGGCTTGTTTGCCTAATAAAGGCGAGATGGTCTCCCCCGCCACTCGAATTCCTGAATACAGGATAAAGGCGGCAACTGCCAGACCTACATAGCCATCAATGGGCAGACGAGTCCAGCCGCAGATTAAAACAACGGTAGTAACCAGTACATCATTTAAGCTGTCTTTGGCGGTGGCAAGCAGAGTTGCCGAGGAAATCTTCTTCCCCTGGGTTTTAAAGTACCAGAAAAGCAACGCCTTGGTTGCGATTGCGCCCAACAGTACCCAAAGGGTGACAGAGTCAAACAATACAGGAGCAAGGTTTAAAATCTTTTCAAAGGAAGAACGGACCAGCTCCAGACCGATAAGCATAATCAGTACGGCGACACCCAAGCCTGCCAAATACTCATAACGGGCATGACCATAAGGATGATCTTTGTCCGCAGGCCGTTGCGCTAGGCGAAAGCCCAAAAAGGTCATTAACGAGGAGGATGCATCGGACAGGTTATTAAACGCATCGGCAGTAATGGCTACCGAGCCTGTTAAAACGCCCACGCAGAGCTTTGCTGCGAACAAAAGCAGATTGCAAATCATTCCGATAGCACCTGCACGCTTCCCCACACGGGTGCGGGCGGACGGTTGTTCCGACATGAAAATCCCCCTTTCTTTTATAAGAGTATGATATCACCCAACCAAAAATGTGTCAAGTTAGTGGCGTACCAGTTTAAAGCACTTGGACAGTTCCATAACTACCAGCGGAACCAGAATCAAGCCCAAAGCAGAAAGGTATAATTGTACGGGCAGTGCAACCAGACCGAAAATGACGCGAACGGGTGTAAACAGGACCAGTGCAGTCAGCGCAACGGTCAGTAATACAGCGCGATTTAAGGTGCGATTGGTAAAGAAGCCAATTTTGAACAACGACTGGCCCGAGCGCATATTAAACGCCTGAACCACCTGGGACATGGAAAGCACGGCGAAAGCCATGGTCTGTCCGCCAGCTTCACCCAATGCTGATTCACCAAGTTTGTATGCAATCAAGCTTAAAGCCGCAAACATGATACCCTGTAAAACTACCTGAATGCCCAGTCCGCGGGCGAAGATACCCTCGTTCTTAGGCTTGGGTTTGCGGTCCATAATGCCTGCCTCTACTGCTTCCATACCGATGGCAATGGCAGGTAAGCTGTCGGTCACCAAATTAATCCACAACAGTTGCATGGACAGCAAGGGGGTCTTGTGCCACAAAAGCATGGCAACAAAGACGCAGATGACTTCACCGATGTTGGTACCTAACAGGAAGCCGACAACTTTTTTGATATTATCATAAATGCCTCTGCCTTCACGGACCGCCTCTACAATGGTGGCGAAGTTGTCATCGGTCAGGGTCATGTCTGCCGCACCTTTAGCAACGTCGGTACCTGTAATGCCCATGGCACAACCGATATCTGCCGCCTTTAAGGCAGGAGCGTCGTTGACACCGTCACCCGTCATGGAAACTACACGGCCGCGGCGCTGCCAAGCTTTTACAATACGGATTTTATTTTCAGGAGAAACACGGGCATAGACCGCAATAGACTCTACCGCCTCGTCCAGTTCGCGGTCGGTCATCGCATCTAACTCTGCACCGGTAATGGCGCGGTCGCCCTCTTCCATAATGCCCAGTTCACGGGCAATGGCAGAAGCAGTGACCACATGGTCGCCTGTAATCATGACCGGCTTGATGCCTGCCTTGCGACAGGTTTCAACCGCTGCCTTTGCTTCGGGACGAGGCGGATCAATCATGCCCACAAGGCCCACAAAGACCAGGTCATGTTCCAGCTCTTCTGCAGTGGGGGTTTCGGACAGCGTATCAATCTCACGAATGGCAATCGCCAGCACACGCAGGGCATTTTGACTCATTTCATCATTGATCTGACGCGCCTTTTCCATGTCCCCAGAAATGCACAAAGGAACCATCATATCCAATGCGCCCTTGACAATGACCACCTTTTTGCCGTCAATGACATTCACGGTGCTCATCCGCTTGCGGTCAGAATCGAAAGGTACTTCTGCAATACGAGGACAAGCTTCGTTCAGCGTTTCTTTGGGCATTCCCAAGCGATGTGCCGCCAAAACGATTGCCGTTTCAGTGGGGTCACCGATGTGTTCCTCTTTCTCTTCTTTAAAAATGATCGAACCGTCACAACAAAGCGTACCCATCCGAAGCAGGTTTTTAACCCCATCGGAACAGGTTTCGTCCACTGTTTCAAGCGTTGCATCATCACAGTAGGCGCGAACCAAGGTCATGCGGTTTTGGGTCAGGGTGCCCGTTTTGTCCGAACAGATGACCGATGCGCTACCCAGGGTTTCAACCGCAGGCAGACGACGAATCAGCGCATTTCGTTTAACCATCCGCTGTACACCGATGGAAAGAACGATGGTAACAATAGCAGGCAAACCTTCGGGAATAGCGGAAACCGCCAGTGAAACTGCTGTCATAAAGATTTCAAGGGCAGGAATCTCGTTTAAAATACCCACCACGAAAATGACCGCACAAGCAGCCAAAGCAACAACGCCCAGGTATTTACCAAGCTGTGCCAGCTTCTTCTGTAACGGGGTCTGGGTGTCCTCTTCATTGTCCAAGAGGTTCGCAATCTTGCCCATCTCGGTATCCATACCCGTTGCAGTTACCACTGCCGTGGCGGTACCATAGGTAATGCTGCAGCCCGAGAAAATCATGTTGGAACGGTCCCCTAAAGGCGCTCCGTCCGCAACAGAGGCCAGGGCGTCTTTTTCAGAGGGAACAGACTCACCCGTCAGTGCCGACTCCTCGCTCTTAAGGCCTGCACTGTGAAGAAGTCTTGCATCAGCAGGGACAAAATCTCCGGCTTCCAATCGGATGATATCACCTGGCACCAGGTCAGCCGCATCAATCACCTGCTCCACCCCGTCACGAATGACACGGGCGTGAGGCGCAGACATGTTTTTCAGTGCGTCTAAAGCCTTTTCTGCCTTGCTCTCCTGCAAAACACCCATGACGGCGTTTAAAATGACAATCAGCAAAATTAAGACAGGCTCGAAAAATTCTTTCGGGTTCTTTTCTACGCAAGCCACCACAAAAGAGACTGCCGCCGCCGCAATCAGAATCAGAATCATGACGTCTTTGAACTGATCCAAGAAGCGCTGGAAGGTGGTTTTCTTTTTCTTTTCGCGCAGGCGGTTAGAACCATACTGTTCCCGACGAGCAGAAACCTCTGCCGTAGTCAGACCGTTGATCTCATCGGTCTTAAGCTGATTGAGTACTGCGTTTTGTTCTTCACTGTAGTAATGCATTTTTACCTCCTATAAAAAACAAGTACAGCGATGCTGTACTTGTGAAAGGCTTTAAAAGACCATGTACAGCGTTGCTGAAAACATGAGTCTCGCATTTTCAAGCAAGCCAGACCAAAGGTCAGGATGTTGACTTGCTCCGCTTGAGGCGCTTGCTACTCCCTCATAAATTATACTGATTGTAACATATTTATCCAAAAAAATCAATCCCTTTTGCAAAAAGTTTACAAAAGGGATTGAACATTCCTAAAACAAGCCGAAAAAACGTCTCTTCTTTGCTGTCTCTAATTTCTCATACTGTGTGCACGCTTTGCCATCGTGACAGCACAGATAAGGGCAAAAAGGGGAATGAGCATCTCGGAGGTAAGTAGCCTGTCCAACTTTACAATTGGGGCAAAGCTTTTTCCGTCTGCGCATTCTCATCGGCAATCCTCCCACTCAATTTCCACCCCTTGATTGTCCAAGTAATAGTTATGGGTAACCGTCGCTTCCAGAACAATCACATAATGCCACTGGTCAATATCAATGTCATTAAAGGGATTAAAGTTCAAATTACGTACATAAGGGTCTGAAGGATTGCGCCCCAACAATCGATTGATAACGGTCATAACCTCTGCACGGGAGATGGGCGATTCAGGGCGGAAGGT
>JAGAUM010000173.1 GCA_017620795.1 Clostridia bacterium | reverse complement strand
GAAGCGCTTGTCCTTCCAACCCATAAGAATCACGCTTTCCGCCGTAGAGCGAATCCCCTACCAACGGATGTCCGTTAGCACTTAAATGAACTCGAATCTGATGCGTCCGTCCTGTTTCCAGTTGACACTCGACCAAGCTCCATTTGGAAAACTGGCGCAGGGTCTTATAGTGGGTCACTGCGCGACGCCTGTCAGGAACGATTGCCATTTTTTTACGGTCAACCGGATGGCGACCGATGGGCGCATCAATGGTCCCCTCCTCGGTCTTGCCCCAAACAATGGCACGATAGCGTCGGGTCATGCTATGCTCGCGCAACTGCTCCGCCAAAGAAAGGTGCGCACTGTTAGTCTTGGCAACCACTAAAAGTCCGCTGGTATCCTTGTCAATCCGATGCACAATCCCAGGACGAATGACACCGTTTATTCCTGACAATTCCCCAGGGCAATGATGCAAAAGAGCATTGACCAGTGTGCCGTTCTGATTCCCTGCAGCAGGATGAACCACCATACCACGAGGTTTGTTGATTACCAGAAGTTCTTGGTCCTCATAGACAATATCCAGAGGGATGTCCTCTGCCTCTACTTCCAACGCGATAGGGTCGGGACAGGTCAGAATAATCTCGTCTCCCTCTGACAGTTTTTGAGACGCTTTTGCTTTTTTGCCGTTGATATTCAAAGCACCTGCATCACATTGCTTTTTGATGTAAGAGCGGGTCAGCTCTTCAAACTGTTCAGCCAAGAACGCGTCCACACGGAGATCCGTGTCCGTTTGTTCTGCTGTAATACGATACTCTGCCAACCTCACTCCCCCTTTTCCAAAAACAAAACTTGTAACGCAAGTAAAAAGACGCCGACCACCACAAAGCAGTCTGCTATATTAAACACAGGAAAATCAAAAAACGAAAATTCCAAAAAGTCTACCACATAGCCACGGAACACCCGATCAATCAGGTTACCGATAGCACCGCTGACAATCAAAGCAACGGCGGTCATAAACACAGGATGCTTGCGTTCTTTCTTTAAAGTATAGACGGTGATTCCTGCCAGAATAATGATGCTGATTCCTGCCAAAAGTAACGGATGCCCTGATAAAATGCCAAAGGCCGCACCCGTGTTTTCCACATAAGTAAGGTCCAAAAGAGCCGGAAAAAGCACCCGACTCTTTTGCCCCATTAAATGAACAATCGCCCAACATTTAGAGAGGTGGTCTAAAACAATACCACCTGTAATAATGCCGAAAAACAAAAGGATATGCATTACAATCGCCCTTTTCTTTTTTCTTTAATTTTACACTAAAAAAGGACGTCTGTAAACTCTTTTTATCGGTTCTTTGAAAAAAACTGCCCAATAGGAATCTGCCCATATTGTGCACCTGTTAAATCACAAATAAGACCCGTGTCCAAAACGCTCTCTTCTTCAGCGGTGATTTTCACAATGGAAAAGGTTCCGTCCTGTTCCTGTCGCAAAGCTCCTATCAGCTTATCCTTTTCATAGAAGAAGGGTGAAAGGTAGACGGTGTTTTCTTTTGAGCAAGTGTCAATTTCTCCTGTCGTCAAATTCACCTGGATGACCGACTTTGGCAGACGCATCCACTGGTCCATATCCGCCTCCTCTTTTGCCGTAATATACAACAGACGGTCACCAGATTCTGAAAGAGAAGGCATCATTGCAGTCATTCCCTCCCCTGAAGCAGGGCGAAAGCTTCCATCTGCTGGACGTAAGATTCCTACGCTTTTTTGTTTGTTCATATTACGTCCAAAGCCCAAGGTCACCGCTAACTCTCCCATAACGTCCGAACCCGACAGCAAACTGCGATCGGGAAGCAAAACCTGTTCCGTGTCGGTCGGGGCAGTATAAACTCCCGTCTTGATGTCCAACACACCCATAGAAACTCCGTCTGCAGAGAGGGCGGCAGACTGCGGACAATGGAAGATGTATGCCTGCTCACCATCTTTTGAGAAAGCTGCCAATTTGGGTGCAAATCCCAAATCCCGTTCAGAAGGTGACTGCTTTCTACCGTCCAATACCGAGACCCAGCCTCCGTTCTCCTCACGCATGATGCCTACGGGGCGCAAGACCACCTGACTGCCTCGATTCAATTTTTCATAGGCATGAGCATATAGAGTTCCGTTCGGAGACAAAACCAAATCTTGATATACACCATCACCGCCGACAGGTGTCTGATTCCCTTTTTTATCTGCCCGAAAAACTTTTCCGTTGATATCTGCTACCACCAAACGGTTCTTTTGATCGAAAAGAAAGGAACGAGGATTCTCGGTTACCACAATCCCCTCGCCCTTTTTCACATCATGCAAAATCAGTCGTCCCTCTTGTATATAAGCCGCCTGTTTACGGTCAGGCGAAAGTAACGGAGCACTAATGTCCGTACCTTCTGCTAATAAAAGTGGAGTTTTGTCCTTTGTTAAAGAACGCGTGTAAAGGCCATCACCTTTTACGTAAATCGCCCAGGTTTGTTGGTTTTGTTTCTGCAAAACAATTCCCAAAACCGCTCCGATGATAAAAACTGCAAGCAAGATAAGT
>JAGAUM010000172.1 GCA_017620795.1 Clostridia bacterium | reverse complement strand
GGGTGTTGGCGCCCATCTTCTGAATGTAGCCGAACCAACGGAGATAGGTTTCCTTATCGACGGCAAAGTCGGTCGACCAGTCCCCTGGAATGCCCGAACCCATATTGACTCCCCGAATCTCGAAGGGAACCCCGTCTTTGTAGATGGTCTCCCCTTCCACCTTCATAAAGGAGGTGGGCTCGTCTTGGTCGAAGTCTAAATAGATGCCCATGTGAAAATAGGCATAATCCAGTGCAAGCAATACAAGAATGACTGCCACTACGATCATTAAAAACTTTTTCATGCTTGCACCTCCCTTTTTAATCAGAAACTTCGCTGTATTTCTTGGTTTTAGACTCGGCACTGTAATGGCGCAGAGTCTCGATATTTTCGTCCATAAACGAAAGCCGACGGGTTAAGAACGTTTTCATCTGCGTCACTGCTTCGTCGTAGCTTCTGGGGTTACGGTCTTGGGGATGGAGCAGGTCATAATCCGACCCGTAGGTATACCCCCACTTTTCGTTATTGCGGTCAATGGCATCGCCCAGATAATCAACGGAATCGTCCATGAACCCAAACAGGTATTCCTCGGAAAAATAGGTCTTTCGCAGTTCATAATACCGCTCAATCACGCGGTCGGTAAAACCGCTGTCCATAAAGAGCATTTTAAACCAAAGCCCGTTTTGCAGGCGAAACTCGTCCGTTGGGATGGCTTGTTCCTGATAGGCATCACAGGCGGAGTTAAAGTCCCAGACGCACATCTTGTATCTGCCGTCCACTTCTTTGTAGATATAAGTGGAAAGGGAGCCTGCGTCATAGTTACAGGTCAGTTCGTTAATCAGAAAATAGTCCACGAAAGAGTCGATATCAATATACTTGGTATAGCCGTGGTCTGCATGGTTAAAATCGTAAGAATACAAGCTCTTTTCAAAGAGCGAAAACTCATTTTTAATCTCTTCCCGCAGTTGGGGTGTGGCGTTTTGGGTGCCGGGATAAACCAGCTCGTGCTGGGTATTGGCACGCATGGTGTAGTTGGTAAAGGGGTGAATGGCTTTGTCAAGGGACTCGCCCCAGTCCAGACGCAGGGCATACCCGCTGAAGGTGTTGTCTTTCTTGTTGACCTGCAGATTCAGCCGTGCCCCTTCTTTGCCTGCGGTGACAGTCTCGGTCGCTAAGTAAACCCCTCGATACTCCCCGTTTACCAGTAGTTCCAAAAAGCGGACGTTGGGGCTGTAGTCCATGATTTCCCCCGAAATGTTGTACCACATGTAGTTGCGAATCAGGGTCTTATCCAGAAACGGACCGTGAAGTGCCCATTCGTGATGGGCTTCCATACCCAAAAACTCCTGGGGTGCATTGGTGCCGTCGGGGTTTAAAAAGCGGATGAAGTAGTTGGCTTTTTCAAACCGACGGGAAGAGTGACCGCGGACCCGAATTTCCGCTGCCGCCGTGAAGGTGGCAGAATCCGTCAGGTGGTTGCGTTGTTCTTCCTGCCCTATGACCGAAACCGTTGCCGAAACGGTTTCTGCCCCGTTTTCTGCCATGGTGTAGCCTGTTACATACCCTTCCGCATCTAAAATGGCGCGGCCCGGAATCTCAATTCCGTCGGTGTTGACCGAAACAATGGGCAGATGGGTACAAAAGGTGTCCGCTTCATGGGTGGTGCAAGGGGCTTTTTGCGGTGCGTCCCGATGCTCGACATAACGGTGGCCGTTATCCTCGGGCAGTAAAAGACTGATGATGAAGACTGCCAAAAGCACCAAGGCGGTGGCAGTACCGCCGATTATTTTATATTTCAACCTTGGCGCCTCCGTTAGTTGGAAATTTCGTCGTTTTGCATGACTACGTTGACATACTCGATGTTGCCGATCTTATAGACCTCGTCACACAGGGCGATATTGTGCTTCCGCTCTGCACGGGCGAGGATTTTGGCAGTGATTTCATAGATGAACTCAATAGAGGTATCGGTAGAATTTTTGACTCGTAAAACTGCCTTGTCAGCAAAGAACTTGAAAATGACCGCCTGAATGGACGCTTCTTTCGAGCGTGCACCACGGACGATGACCAGCATGCGGTTGTTATTCTTAATGGCACCGAAGAGCAGCAGAATCACGAAAACGAAGGCACTGCCCACTCCTGCTACAATATAGTCGCCCACACCGCAGCAGATGCCTGCGATGATGGTCCAGAAAATGTAGACGGTATCGCGGGAGTCTTTGATGGCGGTTCTGAAACGGACGATGGACAGAGCACCGACCATACCCAAAGACAACGCCACGTTGTTGCCGATAACGGTCATGACCATGGCGGTCAGCACCGTTAAGGTCACCAGGGACACATTAAACTTCTTGCTGTAAATGGTGCCACGGTGGGAGATCATGTAGGAAATAAAAATCAAGAATCCCAGAATGGCGGAAACGGCGATGTTGGTCAAAATCTGTTCCCACGTGAGGGAGGTCTGGTCTTTAATCAGGTTAAACAGTTGGCTTCTCATGGTATCTCTCCTTACATTTCACTATAACTTTGCTGTCTTGCCAGCG
>JAGAUM010000171.1 GCA_017620795.1 Clostridia bacterium | reverse complement strand
CGCTACCCGGAGTTCGACACTACCAAGCATTGGGTAAAGGTTCCCTCCCAGCGGTTCAGCGATATGATGGTCAAGGCATTTAAGAACAAGCTGAAAGACTAACAAAAAAAGAGCTATCTGATTGATAACAAATCAGATAGCTCTTTGCTTTTGGGATAATGAAGCAAATGTTGCCAAAACGTTGCCGGTTAATTAGAAAACTGGCACTTTCTCAGGTTGCGACTTGGGAAAGTTTGGTTTTGGTATTATTCCCACTCGATCGTTCCCGTGGGCTTGGGCGTGAGATCATACAGGACGCGGTTGATGCCCTCGACCTCATGGGTGATGCGTTCGGTGATGTGATGCAGGAGGGGATAGGGAATCTCCTCGATGGTGGCGGTCATGGCGTCGGTGGTATTGACCGCACGGATGATGGCAGGCCAGCCTTCGTAACGCTTGTTGTCACGGACACCAACGCTCTTGAAATCGGGAACGGCGATGAAGTACTGCCATACCTTGCCTGCAAGACCGTTCTTGGCGAACTCTTCACGCAAAATTGCGTCTGCTTCGCGCAGGGCGTTCAGACGGTCACGGGTGATGGCACCCAGACAACGGACACCCAAACCGGGGCCGGGGAAGGGTTGACGGTCAACCATTTCGGCAGGTAAGCCGAGGGCTTTGCCGACGACGCGGACTTCGTCTTTATAAAGGAGCTTGACGGGTTCGACCAGTTCGAAGTTCATTTCTTCGGGTAAGCCACCGACGTTGTGATGGGCTTTGACGCCGTCGCTCTCTAAAATATCGGGGTAGATGGTGCCTTGTGCCAAGAAGCTGATATCGTCTAACTTGCGAGCCTCTTCGTCAAAGACCACGATAAACTCGTTACCGATAATCTTACGTTTCTGCTCGGGCTCGGCAACGCCTGCCAGCTTGTCCAAGAAACGGTCGGTAGCGTCGATATAAATCAGGTTGGCATCCAGCTGGTTTTTGAATACTTCAATGACTTGTTCACTTTCGCCTTTGCGCATCAGGCCGTGGTTGACGTGAACACAGACAAGCTGCTTACCGATGGCGCGGATCAACAATGCCGCAACAACCGACGAGTCTACACCGCCGGAGAGCGCCAAAAGCACTTTCTTGTCTCCGACCTGTGCCTGTACCTCTTTGACCTGCTCGGCAATAAATGCTTCTGCAAGTTCGGGGGTGGTGATACGTTGCATGGTTTCGGGTCTTTTACAAACTTCCATCTATGATTCCTCCTGAAAAAAGATTAACAATTTTAATTTAGTAATTATACCACCATTGAATTAAAAAATCAATAAAAAATTTAATAGTGATAGTGTTTTTGCAGAGCTTTGATAAAGGTTAAAGAGAAGAGGGCGGATGCTAGCTCGGCAACAACGACCGAAAGCCAGATGCCGTCGATGTCCAGCCAGAGGGGGAGCAAAAAGACCGCCGCCAGCTGAAAGACCAGGGTTCGCAGGAACGAAACCAATGCCGAAATGGCGCCGTTGTTTAGGGCAGTAAAGAAGGCAGAGCCAAAGATGGCAAGGCCTGCAAACAGGAATGAGAAGGAAAAAATCGAAAAGCCACGGGCGGTTAAAGCCCAGAGCTCGGGGTCGTAGCCAACAAAGAGTTGGGATAAGGGGCGTGCCAACACCTGACCTAAAAGGAGCATAACAACTGATGTGCCACTTAACAGCAATAGGCTCTTTTTTAGCAGGTTCCGAAGTTCAGCGTGGTTTTGGGCACCGTAGTTAAAGCTGATTAGAGGTGCAGTTCCTACGGTAAAGCCAATGAAAATCGAGATAAAGACAAAGTTGACATACATCAAAACGCCGTATGCCGCAACGCCGTTTTCCCCTGCGTATTTCATGAGCTGGACGTTATAGAGCATACCGACCAAGGACATGGAAACGTTGCTTAAAAGCTCGGACGAGCCGTTGGTGCAGGTCTTTAACAAAGCGCGTCCGTCAAACCGGGGTTTGGTGATGCGGAGCAGGCTATCGTTTGGTCGGGCAAAATAAACAAGTGAGACCATGCCGCTGGTGATTTCGCTGATCATGGTGGCAACTGCGGCGCCCACAAGTCCCCAATGAAAAACGGCGACAAAGAGCGCATCCAAAACGATATTGGTGACCCCTGCAATTACCGTTACGCGCAAGCCCAGTTGAGGTTTTTCGGCGGCAACGTAGAAGGACTGGAACTCTAACTGTAAAATGTAAAAAGGCAAAGAAATCAATAAGAACCGTCCGTAAGTAACGCAGTTGTCCAATAACGCTCCTTCGGCACCCAACCATGCGGAAATGGGGCGCAGAACAAAGAACCCCAAAACCGAGATAAAAATGCCGCGGCCCAAAGAAACAAAGACTAATAAAGAGAAGGTGCGGTTGGCTTTTTCGTGATTCCCTTCGCCCAAAGTCTTGGCGACGAGGGCGCTTCCGCCCGTACCGAACATAAATCCCAAGGCGCCCAGCATCATCATAAAGGGCATGATGAAGTTGACTGCCGCAAAGGGGGTCTTGCCTGCGAAATTGGATACAAAAAATCCGTCTACTACGCCGTAAATCGAGGTAAACACCATCATGGCAATAGACGGCAGGGTAAACCGAAGAAGCTTTTTGGTTGTAAAATGGTCGGATAACTGAATGTCCATAAAAACAGTCCTTTCTCTCACCAGCCAGTATACGGGTTTTGGGCAGAAATGTCAAGGGGACTTGCCTTTTTGTCATTTTTTAGGTATAATAAAGAATGGAAATGAAAAAGGAGGTTCTGTTGTGCAGAAAAAAAGACTTTGTTTTTTTGTACTTTGCGCCGTTTTAATCGGCTTTGCATTTACCGCTTTTGCGGCACCTGAAAGCATTACCTGTCCCAAGCTCTCGGTTGAGGTCGTATTGGACGAATCGGGCACTGCTACCGTTTTAGAGCACTGGACTTTAGTGATGGACGAAACGGTAGACCGCTTTTCGCGGACCGTTGCGATGACCGAGGGACAAACCCTTTCGGATTGGGAGCTTCTTGAAAAGAAGGGAGAAGACTTAGAGCTTCCGTATACCCCCATTGAAGAGCTCTCGGAAGAGCCGGTGGCATCCACCCTGCTTCTGACTGCAGGAGAAGGGGCGATGACCGCTGAATGGTACTTTACCCCCGAAGCCCAGACCCGTGAATTCACCTTAGGCTACACGGTTAAAAATGCCGTTGTCTGCCATGCGGACATCGCAGAATATGCCGCCGCTTTCTCAAACGGTGACTATCCTTTCGGCTTGGAGACGGTTCAGGTACAAATCCAATACCCCGAAACGTCGGGGGTGTTCAGTATGGTGCCAACGGCATACCTGCACGGCACTCTGCAGTTTGAGATTCAACATCCCGAATGGAATATCACACGGATTAACGCAAGTGCAATCCCTGCCAACACGGCAGTGGATATCCGCACGATGCTTCCCACTGCTTGCTTCCCCGAACAGGTGGCGGACGAGGAGACCCATAAGGACACCATCGTTGCCCAGGAAGCGGAAATCCAGCAGCAGGCGGAGCGCGCGCCAATTCTTACCTGGTTGTTCTGGGGAATTTTAGCCCTTTTGGCAGTAGCCTTTTTACTGGCAGGCGTCATCATCCGCAAAAAGACCCGCAATGCCTGCGCTCGTTTTGTAGTGGATGAGGAGTTCGAGCCGTCCTTTACCCCTCCGCAACAGTTGCCCCCTGCGACTCTGCCCGACTTTTATTATTTCTACTCTGCCAAGGCAGAGGATTTGCGAGGAAAACGGGTGGTTGCGACGCTTTTGGACCTGCTTGCCCGTGGTGTGCTGAGCATTTCGGTCAACAAGGACGATTCTTTATTGGCGCGGGACACGGTTGTTTTTGTAAAAAAAGCCGACCTGCCCGAAGATGCTTCCGAGGCGGAAAAGAAACTGGTTTCTTTGCTCTTTGATTTAATCGGTGGCGGTACAAACCGCTGTACCATGTCCGACCTGTTGCGCTACGGACGGCATAATGCCCTGAAGTTGGGCGAGCGGTTGTCCGAGTTTGACGATGCGTCCCGTCGCACCTTTAATACATACGGATTTGTGGACAAAAGCCTTACACGCAAAAAGCGCGTTGCGCTGTTGAGCATGATTGTTTCCTTTATATTAACCATTTTATTTGTACTTTTGGGTGTACTTTTAGACCTACGCCTGTTGGTATTGGCGCCTGCGACTCTGGCAAGCTTTATTTTAACTGCGGGATGCCTGTCTCTGCGCCGCCTGACCGAGGAGGGTGAAAGCGCCTTTTTACACTGGCACACCTACCGTCACTTCTTAAAGGATTTTTCCGAAGCCCTGCCTGAATCTGCTTTGTGGGAGCCGACGGTCATCAATGCTGCTGCTTTGGGCGTGTTAGACCGCGTCCTTCCCCAGAT
>JAGAUM010000170.1 GCA_017620795.1 Clostridia bacterium | reverse complement strand
GTCTGCCAAGGTTGAAGCTTTGATTGAGGAACGTAACCAGGCGCGCAAGGAAAAGAATTGGGCACGTGCTGACGAAATCCGCGACCAGTTAAAGGCAGAAGGGATTATCTTGGAAGATACTCCCCAAGGTGTAAAATGGAAACGGGCATGAAGGGCGAGCTTTTAGAATGTGTCAGCCACAACCTGCTTCCAGCAAATGCTTATTCTCCCTTGGTGTTGGCATATCTTGGCGATGCGGTCTATGAGCTTTATGTCCGTACCCATCTTTGCCAGAAAAACGCTCCTGTACATCAGCTGCATAAAGAAGCTACCGCTTATGTAAAGGCGGAAGCACAAAGCAGAATGATGGATGTTTTGGAGCCAATGCTTACCGAGGAAGAGCAGGCGGTGTATAAGCGTGGGCGCAATGCCAAATCTGCTACTGTTCCCAAAAACGCAAATGTGCTGGACTATCGCCGTGCAACGGGCTTTGAAGCGCTGCTGGGATACCTTTATGTATCTCACCAGACCGAGCGGTTAGAAACACTGATTCGGAGGGTTCTTCTTTAATCAAAGGAGGCTTTCTTCGTGCGTTTTCGCAGGCTTGGCGATTATCTTGCTTTGACGGTTGGTACGTTATGTACCGCGGCAGGACTTTCCTTTTTTCTGATTCCGCATCATATTGCGGCAGGGGGAGTAAGCGGTCTTGCTACTATTTTAGCAGTTCCGACAGGAATCTCGGTCAGCTTTCTTTTGTTGATTGGGAATGTTTTGTTACTTTTAGTCGGTTTTCGGTTTTTAGGCTCTTCTTTTGGAGCAAGAACCGTGTTCTGCTCGCTGTTTCTTTCTCTCGCGATTGAGTTGTTTGATGCGTTGCCTCCAATGTCGGTAGAACCTCTTTTGGCAACCCTTTATGGTGGTTCTTTGGCAGGGGTTGGAATGGGCATCGTTTTTCGGGTAGGTGGAAGCACGGGTGGAACAGATATTTTGGCAAAGCTGATATTCCATCGGTTTCCGACCGTTTCGGTAGGACGCTTTTTACTGGGATTGGATTCCCTGATTATTGTAATCGGAATATTGGTTTTTCGGGACCTTTCTTTGGCACTCTATTCGGTCTTGGCGATTGTGATTAACACGCTGATTTTGGACTTGATTGTAGAAGGCTCGACTGCAGGAAAAGCCATTTTAATTGTTTCCGAGCACGCTGAAATCATTGCCGAACGAATCATGAGCGAAGGCAAGCAACGTGGCGTGACGGGCTTGTATAGCCAAGGAATGTATACCAAACGGAATCGTTTGACTCTGTTTTGTGTCGCGCGCAAAGGCGAAGTTTATGCCTTAAAAAGAATTGTATATGAACTGGACTCTGATGCTTTATTCTTCCTGCTGGATGCAAGGGAAGTGTCAGGAAACGGTTTTTAATAGAAGTTACAGGAGGTAAATATGAATGAAATGTTCAACAGAATTGGCTGCGGCAAAAGTGCGTCGTGGCATTGTTGAGGCGGTTTATCGTGCAAAGTCGGGTCATCCCGGTGGCTCGTTATCGATTGCCGACATCTTGAGTGTGCTTTATTTTGAGGAAATGAACATTGACCCTAAGAACCCTAAAATGGAGGGACGCGACCGTTTCGTCCTTTCAAAGGGTCATGCTTCTCCTGGATTGTATTCGGTTCTGGCAAATCGCGGTTTTTTCCCTGTTGAGGATTTAAAGACCTTCCGTAAAACGGACAGTTATCTTCAGGGACATCCCGATATGCTCACCGTTCCGGGGGTAGAGGCTTCTACCGGCTCTTTGGGTCAGGGTATTTCTATCGCCAACGGCATGGCAATGTCTGCCAAACTGTCGGGCGAGGATTATCGCGTTTATAGCATCATCGGTGACGGTGAATGTGAAGAAGGCCAGGTTTGGGAAGCGGCGATGTTTGCAGCCCACTACAAGCTGAATAACCATACAATTTTCTTGGATTTCAACGGCTTGCAGATTGACGGTGACATCCGCAAAGTAATGTCTCCCGTTCCGTTGGATGAAAAATTCCGTGCTTTTGGTTTGCAGGTGTTGGACATCGACGGAAATGATCTAAATCAGATTCGCGATGCCATCAAAAAAGCAAAAGAAACCACCGACAGACCGACTCTGATTATGGCTCGCACTGTGAAGGGAAAAGGTGTTTCCTTTATGGAAAACGAAGCATCCTGGCATGGCAATGCTCCGAATGATGAGCAGTATGCTCAGGCTGTTTCGGAGCTGGATGCGGAAATTGCTCGTTTAGAGGGGGTAGAGGCATGAAGTGTGCAACAAGAGAATCTTACGGAAAGGCATTAGCCGAGGCCGGCAAAAAATACCCGAATTTAGTTGTTATGGATGCGGACTTGTCCAAGTCCACCAAAACTGATACTTTCAAAAAAGAGTTTCCCGAGCGCTTTATCAATACGGGTATCGCAGAAGGAAATATGATGGCTACCGCGGCAGGCTTGGCTCTTTCGGGTAAGATCGTTTTTGCCAGTTCTTTTGCAATGTTTGCGGCAGGTCGCGCTTTTGAACAGATTCGCAATAGCATTGCCCATATGGAAGTCAATGTTAAAATCGGTGCTACTCACGCAGGCATTTCGGTCGGCGAAGACGGAGCAACCCACCAGTGCCTGGAAGATATTGCACTGATGCGTTCGCTTCCCGGTATGGTTATTATCAATCCTGCTGACGATGTAGAAGCACGCGCTGCAGTTATGGCAGCTTGCGCCCATGAGGGGCCTGTGTACTTACGCTTTGGTCGCTTGGCTGTTGAAGATATCAATGATGAGAATTATCAGTTTGAACTGGGTAAGGGCGTCCTGTTAAAAGACGGTACCGACATTACCTTAATCGGTACAGGTTTAATGGTTCGTGAAACCCTGCAGGCTGCCGAAATTCTTGAAGCAGAAGGAATCAGTGCCCGTGTAATCAACATCCATACCATCAAGCCGATTGATCGTGACATTATTGAAAAGGCCGCTCGCGAGACCAAGGGTATCGTTACGGCAGAGGAGCATAATATTATCGGCGGTGGAGGTAGTGCGGTGGCAGAAGTGGTTGCTGAGACCTGTCCCACTCGCATTGAACGTATTGGCACACGCGACAAGTTTGGCAAGTCGGGTAAGCCTGCGGAACTGTTAGAAGAGTATGAAATGACGGCAAAGCACATTGCCGAAAAAGCACGGTTGATTTTAAGGGGATAAACATGTTTTGTTCGCGAGAAAAAGAACAGTTTTTCAAAAAGTATTATGAACATTTGAACGGTCAGCAACAAAAGGCGGTGTTTGAAACCCAAGGCCCTCTTTTGGTCATTGCCGGTGCAGGCAGTGGTAAGACCACCGTTTTGGTTCATAAAATTTCACATCTAATGCAGTTTGGACAAGCATGTGATACCCCCATGCCCCAACTGAATGATC
>JAGAUM010000169.1 GCA_017620795.1 Clostridia bacterium | reverse complement strand
GGCAGGCAACCAAACAGATTGTTTGTCTTTGGAATCGTCCAGACGATATCCGCCATGGAAAGTTCTGACTCGCACCCCTCCTGGGTGACGGCAATGACCACCGCGCCACGGGACTGAACTTCACGGATATTGCTGACCATTTTAGAAAGGAGTCCACGGTCGGTACAAAGGGCAATGACCAAGCTCCCCTCTTCAATCAAAGAGATGGTGCCGTGCTTTAGCTCCCCTGCGCCATAGGCTTCCGAGTGAATATAAGAGATTTCCTTGAGTTTTAAAGAGCCTTCCATTGCCAAGGCATAGTCTACGCCTCTGCCAATGTAAAAGATACTCTGGGCGTCAAAAAACCGTTTTGCGGCGGCATGGGTTTCGTCTGCTTTTTCAAGCACTGCCGAGACCTTTTGAGGAAGGTCCGAAAGGTCTGCTTCGTCCTTGCCTGCCAGTGCCAATGCCATACGATAGATTGCCAAGAGCTGGGCAGAATAGGCTTTGGTGGTTGCCACCGCGATTTCGGGGCCTGCGGAGATATAAAAGACTTCATCCGATTCCCGTGCGATGGTGGAGCCTACCACATTCACGATACCCAAAACCCTGGCACCGCGACGCTTGGCTTCACGCAGGGCGGCTAAGGTGTCTGCCGTTTCCCCCGACTGGCTGATGACCGTCACCAAGGTGTTTTCGGTAATGATGGGGTCACGGTAGCGATATTCCGAAGCGATATCCACAAATACAGGGATACGCGCCAGTTTTTCAATGACATACTTGCCAATCATCCCTACATGATAGGCAGAGCCACAAGCCACAATGTGAATATAATCGGGGCGTTTGTCAAAATGGAATGCGCCTCGGCGGAGAGTCTTTTTCAAGACCGACGGCTCTTCGTGCATTTCCTTTGCCATGAAGTGGGCATAACCGCCCATTTCGGCAGCGTCCATGTCCCAATCGATAGTGGTTTGTTCTTTTTCAAAAAGTTCTTCGCCATGATAGAAGGTAACGCCGTTTAGCGTCAAAAGCGCCAGCTCTCCGTCTTCCATAAAAGAAACGGTGCGGGTATAGGGAAGCAGGGCAGGGATATCCGATGCCAGATAGTATCCATCCTCGCCAAAGCCCACCACCAAAGGACTGTCCTGTCGGGCAACCACCAAGGTGTCGGGGGTGTTGCGGTCTAAAACCGCCAAGGCAAAGGACCCTTCTAATCGGGCAATAACCTTGCGGACGGCAGAAAGTAAGTCCAGATCCGTATAGGCATCCAACAGTTGCGCCACCACCTCGGTATCGGTATCCGATTGGAAGGTGACGCCGTTTTTCATTAGTTCGTCTTTTAAGGTTGCATAGTTTTCAATAATGCCGTTGTGAACCACGGCGTAGCGTCCGCTCTTGCTGACGTGGGGGTGGGCATTTTCGTCCGAGGGAGCGCCATGGGTTGCCCAACGGGTATGACCGATACCTACCGAGCCCTGGGTGTGATATTGGTGGAGGCGTGCCTGCAGTTCGGTCAGACGGCCTTTGGCTTTGACCACCGTTAAAGTGCCGTCGTTTAAAACGGCGACCCCGGCAGAGTCATAGCCACGATATTCCAAATGAGAAAGCCCATCCAATAAGAAGGGTAACGCTTGTTGCTGTCCAATATAGCCGACAATGCCGCACATTCAGTTCAACCTCGCTTCAATTATTTTAGTAAGATAGTCCGCTTTTTGGGTAATCATGGAATGGTTTTCCCCTTCAATCATGACACGGACGCAGGGCTCGGTGCCTGAGGCGCGAACCAGCACCCGTCCCCGTTCGGACAGTTCAGTCTCCACCCGTTTGATTTCTTCACAAATAACAGGGTCGGAGGCGTACTCGCCCTTTTTGGCGTTGGAGACCCGTGCGTTTAAAATGACCTGAGGCATGGGGGTAAAGCTGTTTGCCAGTTCGGACAGCTTTTTGCCAGTGCGACGCATCACCGTCAGCAGTTGCAGGGCGGTGCAGAGTCCGTCACCGGTGGTGTTACTGTTTAAAAAAATGATATGTCCCGATTGTTCGCCCCCGATGGAGTAACCCGAACGGAGCATTTCTTCCAGAACATAGCGGTCGCCCACAGCGGTCTGGACGATATGAATACCCCGCTCCTTGGCGGCTAAAATCAGACCCAAGTTGGTCATGACAGTGGTGACTAAGGTGTCCTTTTCCAGTTGGTTACGGGACTTTAAGTCCTCGGCACAGATGAACATAATCTTGTCACCATCGATTAAGAAGCCGTTTTCGTCCACTGCCAAGAGGCGGTCAGCATCCCCGTCGAAGGTGAGGCCCAAATACACATCGATTTTCTTGACATAGTCGCAAAACTCATGGGGATGGGTGGAGCCACAGTTTTCGTTGATATTGGTGCCGTTGGGGTGGTTGTGGACCACATAGACATCGGCACCCAGTTCCACCAAGACCTTGACTGCCGTTTTATAAGCCGCGCCGTTGGCGCAGTCCACGGCAATACGCATGCCCTTTAAGTCCCCTGTCATGGTACTTTTGGCATAGTCGATATATTCCTGGGCGGCAGTTTTTAGCACCTCCACCGAACCGACCGCATCGCCTGTGGGGAGGATAGGATCTTCTGATTCGTCTAAGACGATGCGCTCGATACGGTGCTCTAATCGGTCTGAGAGCTTGTAACCGTTAGAGTTGAAAATTTTGATGCCGTTGAATTCCGCACTGTTATGGGAGGCAGAAATGACGATGCCTGCATCGGCATGGTGTTTGCGGGTCAGATAAGCAACGGCTGGGGTGGGAATAACCCCTAAATGAACCACGTGCGCCCCTACCGAGCAGAGACCTGCGGTCAGTGCCGCTTCCAGCATATCCCCCGAAAGGCGGGAGTCTTTGCCGATAAAAACGGTGGGACGGTGGGAAACCTCTCGGGTTAAGACATAGGCACAGGCACGACCGATGGCCAGTGCCATTTCACAAGAAAGCTCGGAATTGGCGACGCCACGGACCCCGTCGGTACCAAACAGACGGCCGACCTTGGAAGGGTCCCCTGCAAAAAGGGCGTCTAACCGTTTGGCATGGAAGCCACCACGGTGTTTTTGTTCGGACTGGAGGAATCGCTGACAGTCGCCACCGAAGCGGTTCTGGATTTCCTCGGCGCAGTCGTCGTAACGGACGCGCACATCGGTAAGACCTAACAGATAGTCTGCAGAAACATGGAATAATAACGCCATCTGGCGGATAGACGAATGGTCTGGCTGGCTGGCGCCCGATTCCCACATGGCAATGGTGGAACGGGAAACGCCCAACTTATCCGCCAAGCGTTGTTGGCTTAGGTTGGCTTCTTTGCGAAGCGATTTCATCGGATTCATTTTGTCACCTCTGATTCCCATTATAGT
>JAGAUM010000168.1 GCA_017620795.1 Clostridia bacterium | reverse complement strand
TTTCCGCCAAAGGTAGAGCCGTGGTCGCTATAGCCTAAGACCGACTGAACTTTTTCCGAAAGCAAGGTTGCGCCCAAGGGTAAACCGCCACCGATTCCCTTGGCGGTAGAAACCACATCAGGTTGAATGCCATAGTGCATATATGCATACAACGCGCCTGTACGGCCGTTACCCGTCTGGACCTCGTCTACAATTAAGATAATGTCTTCTTGCTTGGCAAATTCCGCAACGCCCTGAACGAAGTGGGCATCCAACGGAATAACGCCACCCTCGCCCTGTATGCATTCAATCATGATGGCGGCAGTCTTTTCCGACTTTGCCAAGGCAATCAAAGCGTCCAAATCGTTGGCAGGGGTGTGGACAAATCCAGGGGTCAAGGGTTGGAACAGTTTGTGGAACACGTCCTGACCGGTTGCGGATAAGGTGGTCAGGGTGCGACCGTGGAAGCTGTTCTGCAAGGTAATAATCGTAGAATATTCTGCGCCTTTATGCTCGGCAGCATACTTGCGTGCCACCTTGATGGCACATTCATTGGCTTCTGCGCCCGAGTTAGAGAAAAAGACCTTTTTCATCCCCGTACGGGTGCAAAGGAGTTCTGCCAAGTCCGCACAAGGCTCGGTATAATACAGGTTCGACATATGCTGAACACGGTTTAACTGCGCAGTAACTGCCGAAACCCACTCGGGATCAGAAAGGCCAAAAGCGGTTACACCGATGCCAGAGCCCATGTCAATATATTCTTCTCCATTAGGGCCATAGGCAATAGAACCTTTGCCCTAGGTGATTTCCACCGGAAAACGGCGATAGGTATTGGCTACGTAAGTCGTGTCTTTTTGTTGTAGTGTGCTCATTTTTTCTCTCCCATAACCATGGTACCGGCACCTTCGTCGGTCAGGATTTCCATCAGAATAGAATGGGGAATCCGTCCGTCCATGATGATGACATTTTGTACACCATGGCGCAGTGCTTCGATACAGCAGTCAATTTTCGGAATCATACCACCCGAGATGACCCCCTCCTCCTGCAACTGATAGCATTCGGGAATGGTCAGTTGGGGAATCAGAGAATCGGGATCCTCACGGTCACGCAGGACTCCTGCGATGTCGGTCATCATAATCAGACGCTCGGCATTTAAGGCACCTGCGATATGTGCGGCGGCAGTATCGCCGTTGATGTTATAGGTGTTGCCCTCCTTGTCGCAAGCGACGGTGGAAACAACAGGGATGTAGCCCTTTTCCAAGAGATCGGTAACAGGTTTGATGTTGACACGGGTAATGGCGCCTACATAGCCTAAACGGGTGTCTTTCATGCGCGCTTCAATCAGGCGTCCGTCAATACCTGAAATACCCATAGAGCGACCGCCCTTGGATTCGATCAGGTTGACCAAAGACTTATTGACGCGGCCTGCCAAAACCATCTGGACGATATCTACCGTCTCTTTGTCGGTAACACGCAAGCCGTCCACAAACTCCGCCTTCTTGCCAAGCTTTTCCATCAGCTCGCTGATTTCGGGGCCACCGCCATGGACCAGAACGACTTTCACGCCGACCAGGTGTAAAAGGACGATGTCCTCCATGACCTGCTCTTTTAACTGGTCGTTAATCATGGCATTGCCACCGTATTTGATGACGACAATCTTGCCGTTATACTGCTGAATGTAGGGTAACGCTTGGGTTAAGACCTCTGCGCGTTCTGCATTGGAAAACTGATTTTTCATATTCACACCTCAAGTCCGATAGTCACCGTTGATTTTTACATAATCGTAAGTCAAGTCGCAACCCCATGCCGTAGCACCAAAAGCGCCGTCGCCCAAGGAAATGCGGATTTCAATCTCACTTTCCAGTAAGATTTCCTTTGCCTTTTCTTCGGAGAAGGGAACGCCTGCGCCGTTCTGGCAGACTAAGATCTCGCCCTTTGCCGAGTAGAAGGAAACATCAATTTTAGTGATGTCAACCGCCGCGCCCGAGTAACCGATGGCACAAAGAACGCGTCCCCAGTTGGCATCCGCACCGAACATAGCGGATTTTAGGAGGCTGGAGCAAATGACACTCTTGGCAACGGTTTTTGCTTTTTCAAGGTCGTCTGCACCGCGAACCACGCACTCTAACAGTTTGGTCGCACCCTCACCGTCCCCTGCAATCATGCGGCAGAGTTGAACGGTAACAGTGTTTAAAGCTTTCATGAAGGTTGCGAAGTCTTCGTTCTCTTCGGTGATTTCAGGGTTTCCTGCCAAGCCGTTTGCCAGGACAGTCACCATGTCATTGGTGGAGGTGTCACCGTCGATGCTTAACATGTTAAAGGTGTCGGCAATATCACCGCGCAGTGCTTTTTTAAGCATAGCAGGAGCGATGGCAGCGTCTGTGGTCAAGAAAACCAGCATGGTTGCCATGTTGGGATGAATCATGCCGCTGCCCTTGGCGATACCACCCAGTCGGCAGGTCTTGCCACCCAAGGTAAACTCTACTGCTACTTCTTTCATAACCGTATCGGTGGTCATGATGGCTTCAGCCGCAAAGGCACTATTGTCGGGGCTCAAACCCGATGCCAGCTCCGCCATGGAATCTGCAAAAGGCGTGATGGACATGGGCTGACCGATGACACCGGTAGAGGCAACGACTACGTCAGAGGCGTCAATGCCTGCCGCTTTTTCCACCAGACTGCAAACCTGTTCTGCAATTTCGATGCCGTTGGCGTTGCAGGTGTTGGCGTTGCCACTGTTGCAGATGATGGCGCGAGCGATGCCATTTTCAATATGCTTTTGGGTGACCAGAAGCGGTGCGCCTTTGACCAGGTTCTGGGTATAGACTGCAGCGCAGGACGCAGGAACGTCACTGACAATCAGCGCCAAGTCTTTTTTGTTGGGGTTCTTGCGGATACCGCAGTATAATCCGTTGGCACGGTATCCCTTTGCGGCGCATACGCCGCCTTTGATGATATTCATGGAAATTCTCCTTATAAGCTGAGGCCAGTGGACTCGTCCACGCCCAGCAGAATGTTCATGTTTTGTACTGCGGTACCCGATGCACCCTTGCCCAGATTATCAAATCGGGCGACAAGGGTCATGCGTTCATCGTTACCGCAAACGGTTACCTGCATATCGTCACGGCCTGCAAAGGCAGAAGCCGATAAGAAGCCACCTTCGTCTGCGCCCTCTGCATAGTGAACCAAACCTGTTTGATAGTAGGTCTTGAGACAGTCACGCACTTGGTTGATGTTCCCCTTTGCATCGGAGGCGAACAAGGGCACGGTTACTTCCATGCCACAGGGAAAGTCCGCAACAATGGGGCAGAAAATCGGTGCAGTTTCAAGACCGCAGAGGTGCTTCATTTCTTTTAAGTGCTTATGCTCCTGACCCAAGGCGTACTGACGGGGTGCGTCCAGCAAGGGGTCACGGTCGGCACTTTCGTAGCCTGCAATCATCCCCTTGCCGCCACCAGTGTAGCCGGTCAGGGAAAAACAGGTCAGCTTCGCATCGGAAGCCAAAAGTCCGTTTTCCACCAAGGGAGCAACCAG